>DQAM01000458.1 GCA_003523545.1 Dysgonomonas sp. | reverse complement strand
ATAAATTATGGATATGGATTAACTCCTGAATATCAGAATGAACCCACATGTTTCCGCCTTGTAGGAAAACGTTACCTTTATTTTGGGGATGGAGGTTTCCTGACAAACGATAACAACAATAGCTGGTTAAGTAGCGTTAGAGAACCTTTTGCTACCTCTCATGATTTTGCAGGTGATCCGGAATATAATGATTATACTCCACGTATGAGGCCTAATGCAACTGGCAGCGGTTCAGGAGCAGGCGGGATTTATACTAATGTTGTTAATTCTTTCTTTTTTGCTAACATCATAGCATGGGCTGTAGAAGAAGCTCAATACTATGGAATAAATGCGAAATAAAATGAACCTGAAAAAGATACAGATTTGATTTATTAAAATTTACAATTATATTTTTTCCCCTTTTGATTATTCCTTTCTTGTATTTCATCTGAGAAGATCAGATACAGGGAGGGAATTTTCCTTTATGATAAATCATTATAAAAGAGACTACTATTTATTGAATGGATAGATAAATTTGCGTATATTTGTTCTTGGAAAAAAGGAAGACTTATTTTTAGGGGAAATTGGAATCAAAATTAGATAAATTTCTAAAGAAAACAGCAGTAAGGTATTTTTATATCATTACAATCATTTCTATTGCCAACACTTTTTATTTCTGGTATGAAAACATCGAACCATTTAATTATATAGTTACGGTGATCATGATCGTAAATACATTTCTACTTTTCATTCCCCGCAGGATAGAATACCAGGTACTAAGGCCGTTTATATTATTATATCTGATCATTTTTATAATCATTCTATACCCTATTGTAATTATTTTTTGGAAAAACGGACAAATTACCCCTTTTCTTTATTACCTGCTTACACCTTTAGGCGCATTGCTTTTTTTATCTTTTAAAACTTTTATTAAATTGTGTATAGCCGTTTTCTTTGTTACCATTTCTGTATTCATTTTAGCGCAAGCTATAGATATTCCGGTTACATTCAGCGATACTCCCATCATTACATCTAATATATTAACCATTATATCTTTTCTTATAATAATGATCTTTTATTTATACAGCTTAAATAGGAAAAGTTATTTCGCATTACTTGACTTAAGGGAAAAAGAAGATATTGAAAAAAAACAAAGCAATGCACAGAAACGCTTTGATACTGAAAAATTTAAGAAAATATATGATACTATTATACATTATTTTGAAAAGGAAAAACCATATTGCGATCCCGATTTCTCTATGGCTAAATTATCTCGGGCAATCAATTACCACCCTATATACATAACTAAGGCAATAAAGGCAAATCAAAATGTAAGTTTTAATGTCTTCGTAAATACCTACAAGATAAGGATGGTAAAAGAAATGCTAGATAAAGACTTGCAAAATAAATATACCATGAAATATATATACCTATCTTGTGGTTTTAAGCATCAATCTACCTTTAACAAAGTCTTTAAAGAAATCGAAGGGATAACTCCGTCTGAATATATAAAACACAAAGCAACATGGGTTAAAACTTCGACTTCTTCCATGGAAGAATGACACATAAAAACAATTTCCTCCACTACCATTTCCTTAAAAGCATTAAAATAAACGGTTTTTTGTGATATTTGACAAATTAGTTTAAATTTGTAAAGCTGTATAATTTATGCAATTATTTTGATAAGGGAAGGTTGGAATCAAAATTAGACATCTTTCTAAAGAAAACAGCAATAAGATATTTTTATATCATTATCTGCATATTTACTCTCAACACAATCTATTATTTGTATGAGGGAGTAGAAGTATTGAATATAATGGTAGCAATAATAGCCGCCATACACCTATTCATTTTCTTTATACCTTACCGGTTAGATTATAAATCCATAAAACCATTAATCCCGGTCTATCTGGCCGCTATAACGGTGCTGATATACCCCATTGAAATTATCTTCTGGCAGAATGGACAAATAACAGCGTTTCTGTGGTATCTGGTAGTACCGATAGGAGGACTGGTATTTTTATCGATCAAGACTATTATAAAATTCAGCATATATGTTCTGCTTTTGATCTGTTCGGTATTTTTCATCGCGAATATAGTGCCTAATACAGTTACCCTTGCTAACAACCAGACAGTATTTCTGAATGTTTGCACCATCATCTTTTTTATTATACTGATGTTGTTTTTTCTATACAGCATGAATAAGAGGAATACGATTGCATTTATTGAAATGAAAGAAAATGACCTCAATAATAAAAAAGACCCTGTCGCAAAACCAGCAACTGATACAGAAAAATTCAGGGACTTATACAACAAGATACTGCACTATTTTGAAAAAGAGAAACCCTATTGCGATCCCGATTTTACCATACTCAAACTTACTATAGCCATAGACAGCAACGTTGCATACGTAGCTAAAGCAATAAAAATAAACAGGAATGTCAATTTTAATGTCTTTATAAATACTTACCGCATACGAATGGTAAAGGAAATGCTCGATAGAGACTGGCACAACAAATATACGATGAAATACATTTACCTGTCATCCGGATTCAAGCACCAATCTACATTCAACAAGGCATTTAAGGAAATTGAAGGAATCACGCCTTCCGAATATATAAAACACAGAGCAACCTGGTCGAAAGATTCGAATGCCGTAGTTGAATCGGTACAACAATTTAGATAAATACAAGAAGTTATCAGATTTAATATCTATTTTTGTATCTCAATTGATTATTACTAAAAAAATGAGATCCTGGAAATTCTTTTGCTACCTGTTCATCGTTATTTCATCAACTATTTTATTCTCCTGCGGCTCAAAAAAAACTCCTGTAAAATACTCAGATTTACATTCCCCTAAAAGAGAATTCAGAGGCGCATGGATACAAACTGCCTGGCAAGAACGCTACCGCAGCATGAACAGCAGCCAAATGAAGCAGTATTTCACCGATATGCTCGATAAGCTTAAAGCATCCGGGATAAATGCCGTCATATTTCAGGTACGTCCGCAAGCCGATGCATTCTATTTTTCACAAATTGAACCCTGGAGCGCATTTTTAACCGGTGTGCAAGGCAAAGCACTGCCCGATGGCTTTGATCCGTTAGCTTTTTTGGTAGAAGAATGCCACAAAAGAAATATGGAACTGCATGCCTGGCTGAATCCTTACCGCGTAAAACTATCGGAAAACCAGACATTGATAAAAGACCATCTTTATTACAAAGAGCCGCATAGATTCGTAAAATACGGGACTCAAATATTTTTTGATCCCGGATT
>DQAM01000409.1 GCA_003523545.1 Dysgonomonas sp. | reverse complement strand
CCGATCTCTCGAAGCCGAAAATAAAGAGGAAGCGGATAAATTATACAGCGGGCTTTCGCAGGGTGGAATTATTCTTATGCCGCTGGCCATTGCACATTGGGGCGATTACTTCGGTATGTTTACCGATAAATTCGGCATCAATTGGCAGATAAACCTTAGTAGAGATAAAGAGTAATTTATATTAATCATCAAAAATGAAATCAATAACCCATCACCATGCAACAAACGGATAATAAAAAAAATAATATAAAGAAAATCATCTCTACCGTGTTTTTGGTAGCTGCCGTAACGATCTCGGTAAATGTAGCTACCAATAGTTTCAATTCTGAGGCAAATCTAGAAAAAGAAATAAAAAAATTCAATAAAGACTTACCTCAACAAATGGATGAATTTACCCGTCTCGACAGTGTAAAAATGCCTGCAGAATTAAACCTGGCTTATTATATAACGGTAGACATAGATAAAGAAGAAGCAGATTATGAATCTATAAAGCAATATATTCATCCTAATATATTAAATAATATAAAACATGAATCCTCATTAAAATATTTCCGCAAGAAACATTTTACATGGTCTTATTACTTTTATGATAAAAATAGAATACTTTTTCATGAATATATTATAACTCCGTACATGTATGATGAAAAGCCTCCTGTGTAGAGGAGGCTCAAAGTCTTATCCTATCTTATTCATCAATTCCTGTATCTGCTTTTTCAGTTCGTCCACTTCTTTCTCGAAGCGGGCAATCTGCTTGTCCTTTTCCGCCATTATCTGTCCGTAAAGGTCTTTTATTTCGCTGATAGGATAGTTGTTATTAATTACATTCTCCTGTTCTGCCACTCCCTGAGACTGTAAGATAGTACCTTTAGAATCTTGCTCAGAATTAGCATCGTTCGTTATATCATTATTAGAATTAACAAAACTCTTACTTGGCTCTTCGATTTGGAAAGTTTTTAGAAAATCCACAGGCACGTTCAACGACTCGGCTATTTTGTCGAGCCAGACATCCTCTACAGTCTGCTGACCTTCGAAAGCAGATATTTGTTTCTGGCCTACCCGGATTTCGTCCGCCAGCCATTCCTGAGTTACACCTCTCCATGTTCTCGCCAACCTGATGTTACGTCCTTGGTTCACCTTATCTTTGTTTGCAGTTACTTCCATATCGTGTTTTTATGTTTAATTTGAAGTTATCATTCGAAACTTTCCATCCTGTAAGAATATTCCTGTATAATATATTATACCCGGAATAATTTCTTAGACGCGGTTCTGCCTGTATTTTTACACGAAAATAATGACAAATTTTATAAATCCATGCATCAAAGAACAAATAATAATACAAGCAAAAATAAAGAAAATAACTCTTATTCCCATACCGCTTACGAAAATATCAGGGAATATATGAACAATAGCGAGCTGAAATTCCTGTCGTCCGAATCGGACCGCCTGACAACCTGCCTGATGCTGATATTAAGAAGAAACAAATATCTTCAGGGATTAGTCGGTTCGTATATCCGGCAAACCGATGACCCGGAATGGACGGATAAACTCAACAGTATAAGTGAAAGCCTGGAAGTGCTTAACTTCCTCAACCATTCGGCCGTTTCGGAACTATACCTGTTTATAGACCTTTATGCTGCAAGGATGGATACATTGTGGCACAGCAACAATATCACCGAACTCGAAAAACTCAAAAAATCTATCAAATAAAAACAAGATTATTTATTGACCGTTCAGTTTTAATCTTATATTTTTACACTTCGATAGATTAAAACAAACTGACATGAAAAACTGGTTTCTCATTCTTTTCTCTGCTGCTTTTGTAACTGTTCAGGTATCGGCACAGGAAACTCCTGCCCGGCTGATAGTCCGTTCCGACGATATGGGGGCTTTCCACTCCGTAAATGAAGCGTGCATCGACGTGTACGAAAACGGAATTTGCACTGTAGTAGAAGTGATGCCCGTTACTCCCTGGTTCCCTGAAGCCGTAAAAATGCTGAATGAAAATCCGGGCATAGATGTAGGTGTTCATCTAGCCATCACCAGCGAATGGGAAAACTTCAAATGGCGTCCGCTCACCTCGTGCCCATCGTTGACCGACAGCAACGGATACTTTTATCCGATGATGGGTCCTAACGAAGCTTATCCGGGACAATCCGTTAAAGAAAACAACTGGAAACTTTCCGAAATTGAACAGGAATTCCGTGCACAAATCGAATTGACATTGAAAAACATCCCTCAAACGAGTCATCTGACCGGACATATGGGAGCTATCCGTTTCGACCCTCAGGTTCTGGAAATGGTACACCGTCTGGCAGATGAATATAACCTGACTTTTGTTGAAGGTGACGGACTCAAAGCAAAATATAATGTCCAATCTGTAGGATATTCCGGTTCTAACAAAACTGCTGAGGATAAGATTGCCGGTTTTATCAGGATGCTCGACAACCTGGAAAAAGGGAAAAACTATATTTTCCTCGATCATCCCTCCTATGATGACGAAGAAATCGAAACCGTCGGACATATCGGTTACGAATGGGTGGCCGAAGACCGTCAGGGAGTTACCGACATGATGAAAGACGAACTGGTAAAGCAGGCTATCTCTAAAAGAGGAATCGAACTTATTTCCTACAACAATCTCACAAAATCGTTGCCCCGTAGTACCCCTCAGCAGGAGAATGTTTCTGAGAAAGGAATACAGAATTATCTGGAAGCCGTGAAGAAGAGCAGACAGGATTTGCACAGCCTGATGATATTGCGTCATGGCAAAATTGTGGCTGAACACTGGTTCGGAGATAATTCGGCAGACAAACCGCATATCATGAATTCGGTCAGCAAGACTTTTACGGCTGCCGCCATCGGTTTTGCCGTTGCAGAAGGTAAGTTAAAGGTTACGGATAAAGTCATCTCTTTCTTTCCCGATAAACTGCCTGCAAATATAAGTCCCAATCTTGAAGCACTCGAAATCAGGCATCTTCTGACCATGTCGGTCGGGCACGATGCGAATGCTGCAAGGGAGGCTTCACGTAAAGAAGGCGCAGACTGGGTAGAAGCTTTCTTAGCAGCACCGATTACCGAAAAACCGGGTACAGAATTCGAATACAACAGCTTGGCAACTTATATGCTTTCAGCTATCTTGCAGAAGGTGACAGGTGAAAAGCTTATCGATTATTTGTATCCGCGTCTTTTCCGGCCGTTGGGTATAATAGGTGCCACTTGGGAAAATAGTCCGCAGGGAATAAATATTGGTGGATGGGGATTGTATATTAAGACCGAGGATATGGCAAAACTCGGGCAGTTTATCCTGCAAAAAGGAAAATGGAACGGCCGTCAGCTCCTACCTGAATCGTGGTTCGATGAAGCAACCCGGTCGCATATTGCCTCCCTTCCGGCAGGGGTAAAGCGGGAAAACCTCACCATAAAAGCCAAAGACAGCGATTGGCTACAAGGATACGGCTATCAGATGTGGCGCTGCCGCCACAACGCAGTAAGAGCAGACGGAGCCAACGGGCAGTTTATCATTATCCTCCCCGACAAAAATGCCGTTATTGTAACTACCGCCCATATTTCTGACATGCAGGCAGAAATAAACCTGATCTGGAAATATCTTTTACCTGCAATGAGATAAGCAGTATCGAGTCATCTGAAACTCCGGCTATTTTATAGCGGTTTCGCAAATTTTGGCTAAGTTTGCAAACAAAAAAATATGGCTTCTCTCAAATCATGGGTATCGGCGCTACGCCCTCGTACATTGTTTCTGGCTGTGGCTTGTGCTATATGCGGTAACGGCATGGCCTATTCCACAGGAAAATTCAGTACGACGGTGTGCATTCTCACTATCCTCACAGCTACATTCCTGCAATTGATGTCCAACATGGCAAATGATCTGGGTGATTATCAGCATGGGACGGACATTACGGGGCACCGGGCAGGGCCGACGCGTACCGTTCAAAGCGGTGCTATCAGCCCGAAGGAAATGAAAACCGGAATAGCTGTTGCTATGTTCTTTTCAATGATTATCGGGGGGCTTTTGATATATCAGGCCCTACTGTTTATCGATATCATCTATATAGTTTTATTTCTTGTTCTTGGATTTTTCTCCATCTGGGCAGCGATCAAGTATACAGCAGGGCATAATCCTTATGGATACAGGGGGCTTGGTGATATTTTTGCTTTCCTGTTCTTTGGGCCGGTTGCAGTTGTAGGAACCTATTTCCTGCATGTACATACCATGACTTTCCAACCTTGGCTGCCTGCCGTCGGCATAGGTCTTTTTACAGCTGCCGTACTCAATGTCAATAATATGCGGGATATGGAAAACGACCGTGCTTCCGGGAAAATAACGCTGGCGATAAAATTAAGAAATGCAGGTTCGAAGTTTTATCATGCAATCCTTACATTCGGAGGGATTCTCTGTTTTATAGTATATAATATTATTTACCTGAACGAATGGCATCAATACCTTTATCTGATCGCATCGGTACTCTTTCTCAAAATATTGTGGGGAATATATAGGACAAAAGACAACAAACGGCTAGACCCTTATCTGAAACAAACATCCATCGCAACCTTTCTTCTATCCGTTGCATTCACTATCTGCATCAACTTGTAGAATAGGCAGTTTCTCCCCTACTCTTCAAATTCGATATTGTCTTTCGACAGGTGTTTTATACGGACAAGCGATTCGACATGCACGCCGAGTTCCCTCAGCCTTTTCCCACCTTCCTGAAAGCTCTTTTCGATAATAAAGCCCATTCCGGCCAGATTAGCGCCTGCTTTTTCGACCAGTTCCTTTACCCCGAGTGCGGCATGCCCGTTTGCAAGGAAATCATCTATAAAGACTACGGTATCGTCTTTTTTCAGGAAGTCTGAACTAACACATACATCGTAAGTCACATCTTTAGTGAAAGAATAGACCTGGGTCGTTACCATATTTTCCATGGTCTTCGGCTTCGATTTCTTTACAAAAACCACAGGAAGTTCCAGCAGATAGTCAAGCATTATAAAAGGTGCTATTACGCTCGCTTCAATGGTAATAACCTTATTGATGGGCATATTTCCAAAACGGCGTACAAACTCCACCCCTATCGATTTCATAAGGATAGGATCCATCTGGTGATTGATAAAACTGTCTACCTTAAGGATTCCTCCGTCGAAACTTTTTCCGTCTTTGAGTATTCTGTTTTTTAATAATTTCATATTGTAAGTCTTCTTTTATTCTTTTATCCGGATTACAGTATTCGCAATTATGGCGGCAATTCCTCCGGTAGTAATACCTGATGCAAATATACTTTTCACCCATGCAGGCATTTGAGAAAGGATATCGGGAGCCAATTCTACTCCTAATCCGCAGGCAAAACTCACCGCTAACACCAGTACTGCCTTACGGTCTATATTCTGAGATGCAATTATCCTCACCCCCGAAGCGGCTACCGTCCCGAACATCAGTAAAGTAGCCCCACCTAAAACGGGTTCGGGCATAATCGAAAAAATTCCTCCGACAAAAGGAAAAGCACTCAATATAACTAAAAAACCAGCGATATAATATCCGACATAGCGGCTGGCAACTCCCGTTAACTGTATAAGTCCGTTATTTTGGGCAAAAACCGAATTGGGAAATGAGTTAAAAACACCTGCAATGGCTGAATTTAACCCGTCGGCAAGTACTCCGCCCTGTACGCGTTTTGTGTATTTTTCCCCTTCGATAGGTTCACCGCCAATCATGGAGTTGGCTGTAATATCTCCCAGTGCTTCGATAGAAGTAATAAAATATATCAATGCGATGGCAATAAAAGCCGATATATCGAAATCCAGTCCGTATTTGAAAGGTACAGGAACGTTCATTCCCCCCATTTCTCCTAGCTGAGAAAAGTCTACCATACCATTGAAGAAAGCCGCCAGATAACCAATAATAAGCCCCAACACGATAGAACACATCCGGACATATTTATTTTCGAAGCTGTTGAATATCACAATCGATACTAAAACAAGAAGAGCCAGTCCCAGATTGCGGAAACTGCCGAAGGTTCCGTTTTCGATAGCTGCATATCCTCCTCCGCAGGCCGTTATTCCTACTTTGATAAGACTCAGGCCTATCATCGTAACCACAATACCGGAAACAAGGGGAGTAATTATTTTCTTTGTGTATTTAAGGATACGGCTGACCACCATTTCCACCGGAGCAGCAGCTATGCATACCCCGAATATGGTTGGCAGGGCAGCAATTCCCATTCCACCGAAAGATGCAGTCAAGGCTCCGATAAATGAAAAGCTTGTACCCTGCACACATAATAACCCGCTTCCGACAGGACCTATACGGCGGCATTGTACAAATGTGGAAATACCCGAAGCCAGCAGGGCCATCGAAACCAGAAAAGCAGTAGTTTCCTTATCCAGTACCAAACTCCGTGAGATAATCAGAGGGGGTGTTATAATAGCAACAAAAATAGCCAGTAAATGCTGAAAGGCTACAAATACAGCTTCTTTAAAAGGGGGACGATCTTCTATACGGTATATAAGATCGGTCTTTTGGATGGGTAGTATAGTCTCATCCAGTTCTTTGGGTTGTATAGACATGCAGTGTTACAGAGATTAATCAGCCATAAATCATATTGTAGTAAAAAGAGGAAGAGACATAAAAATCTACTTTCTTTTTATGGCGTACAAAGATATAATAAATGGATAGATTTACGCCTACCGGTCTAATAATATTTGATAAAAAATCAGAATGGAAATATCAGAGGCAAAACGATTATCATTACTATTCCCATAATTATCTGCAGAGGCAGCCCGACCCGGATGTAATCCATAAAAGTATAACGGCCTGCCGACATCACCAGCGCATTAGGTGCCGTAGAGAACGGTGAAGCAAAACACATGCTCGCGGCAACTGCTACGGCAAAAAGGAACGGATAAGGACTAACACCCATATCCAGGGCGGCCTGCATTCCTATAGGTGCAAATAATACAGCAGTCGCAGTATTACTAATAAACATAGTGAGCAGGGAAGTTCCAAAATAAACACCTGCCAACAACGCATAAGGTCCGAATTTTCCGAGACCGTCGACCAGTGAGCCCGAAATCATGGATGCTGCACCTGTCTGCTCAAATGCTATCGCCATAGGCATCATGGCGGCAATCAATACAACGCTTTCCCAGTTAATTGTATTATAAGCTTCTTCCATATTGCGTAAACATCCGGTAATAACCATCAGGACGGCGGCAAGCATTACCGCAATAACAGGAGCTACAATGTTTGTCACCATTGCCACCACCATCAGGAGCATGATAATAGCTGCCAGCGGAGCTTTATAATCAAGGGTAACTTTTGCGGCTTCTTTCAAAGGTTGTCCCACTAATACCAAATCGCTCTGACGATTGCCCAGATTGGCAATATTAGACCATGTACCCTGTATCAAAAGAGCATCTCCCGAATGTAGTTTTTCTTTTTGGAGACCACTCATCATATATTCGTTATTACGCTGGATACCCAATATGTTTACATTGTATTCATCCCTGAAATGTGCATCAACAATAGTACGGTTTACTAGCTTTGAGTTCGGCATGATAAACACTTCTGCAATACCGATTTCTTCGAAATCGAATATATCGCTTTTCTTGTTTGTTATCTCCCTAACAATTTCCAGACTTTTATCTGCGACAAACTGTTCGATATTTTCATTTTTGCCGTAACAAACCAAAATATCACCTTTATCTATTTTTGTATCGGGACCTGCTACATGTTCTTCAAAATCTTTTCCGAAACGTCCGGAATTATTTACTCGCTTTTCGACCGATACTACACTTATATTATATTCCGATGGAATACGAAGTTCTCTCAATTCTTTACCTGCAATAGATGAATTTTCCGAGACACGGATACGAATAAGGTTGTGCAATTTGTACTCATCCGCCAAATCATCCAAAGTCTTTCCACCCGAAGCTTCATTGGTGACTTTCACATCTTTGGACAAGAACCACTTTGTCAGAAAGAATAAAACAACTATCCCGACAGATAACGATATAAATCCTATGGGAGCAAAAGAAAAGAACGAAAGCGCATCAAAGCCACGCTTCTGAAGTTCCTGACTGATAATTAAGTTAGGAGGAGTCGAAATAAGGGTAAACATACCCATACTACTAGCAAATGCCAAAGGCATGAGAAATTTACGGGGACTTTGATTGGCACTCACGGCAATACTCACCACGATAGGCATCATCACCGCAACTGTTCCCGTATTACTTACAAATGCACCGATAGATGCGGTAACAAGCATTACCAAAAGGAATAATTTTGTCTCGCTATTTCCCGCTAATCTTAATATTTTCGAACTGACTAACTTGGCCAAACCTGTACGGAAAATACCTCCTCCCAAGACAAAAAGCCCAATCATCATAATAACCACCGAATTGGAAAACCCCGACAGTGCCTCAGTAGGAGTCAGTATATTTGTAATTACAAGTAATAACAAGGCACACATGGCTACAAGGTCGGCCCTTACCTTTCCGCGCATAAAAAACACCGCTGAAGCCAACAATATCATTAATGTTATATTCATCGGTGTAAATATCTGTTCAAGCAGCATAAGTATTCTATTGTTTATAGTTTATAAAATTCAAAATAACACAGAATAAAAATGAATTATCTATATGTAAAGAGAAATTATTAACTTTTTTTAATTTATTTATAATAAGTTTACAACCTGTGCATTAATTATATCCGTTAAACGATTAGGAGCTATTTTTATCTGCAAGCTCCTTATCCCTGCGCTAACATATATAAAATCGAAATCCATACATGAAAAATGTATAAATGTCGGAAAAAGCTTCTTCATTCCGATTGGCGAACATGCGCCTCTGATATAACCTGTAACAGAAA
>DQAM01000336.1 GCA_003523545.1 Dysgonomonas sp. | reverse complement strand
ATCCGGGAATCGAATATAGACACTAAAAAACTGCAAAGTAAACTAGAATATGAAACTATTCTTCGAACCTACGATAAAGTTATAGAATTAGCACCGAACCTTTCTTATTCATATTACAACAGGGGGCAGGTGAAAGAAAAATATAATGATTACAGGGCAGCTATACTTGATTATAATGAAGCTGTCAGAAAGTATCCTGAGTTTGCAGAAGCATATTATAACAGGGGATTGTGCCGTCTGCGGGTGAATGATACAGAAAGAGGGTTGGATGATTTAAGGAAAGCCGGAGAACTAGGAATTGTAAGTGCCTATAGCATCATTAAGCGGATGACAGAATAATCTAGCTAAAAATATTTGCAATATATAAAAAAGCCGTGGCTGAAATATTCAGTCCCGGCTTTGTACTAATTGAGATCGTGATTATTTAGAATTATCAAGCATTTGATCAATACTGTTTATGCGGCGGTCAGCTTCTTCTTCTATTTGTGCCTTAGTTTGGTTATAGTCATGTTCTATACCTTTTTCCACAACTTTAGATGCTTCTTTTGCTGTAGATATTTTTTCCTTTGCCAAAGGATCGTCCGAATCATTCTTCATGTCCTTATAATCCTTATAACTATCCTTTGCTTCATTCTTCAGGTCTTTGACTCCATCTTTTAGTGAATTGATTTCGTCTTTTGCCTCTTGTTTAATTTCGTCCTTACGTTCCTTTGCTGCTTTTTCTAAATCGTCTTGTACATTATCCAGATTTGCATAAATGTGGACTCTTGGATCATTATTATTTTCCATAACTATAGTTTGTATTATTTGTTAGTAAAATTTATGTCTTGAATTTTAGTCTGTATTGCGTATACATCTAATAACAGAAGGGAATAATCTTTTGTTTATAATGATCTCCTGATCTCAAGTTATTTATGTTAATATTAGCTTTTTTAATTGTGTTTATCATGATATATATCCTGCTCCTATATAAATTCAGGAACAGGATATATATCTTATTTTAGCTGTTTTTTATTTTGCCAGATAACCGCCATCTACAGGATAGTATCCTCCGTTACAAAAAGAAGCTCTGTCACTGCTTAACCATAAAACCAAATCGACCACTTCGTCAACATAACCTAATCTTCCCATAGGATGTTTGCTTACCAGAAAGTCATATTGCTCTTTATCATCTGTAAGATTATGAGTTAAGTGTGTTTCTACGAAACCAGGTCCTACGGCATTTGCACGAATACCTTTTTGTCCGTATTCCAAGGCTACATTTTTAGTGAGGCCTACTACGCCATGTTTTGCAGCAACATATCCGGCAGCACCTGCAAAACCTACCTGCCCGAGTATAGAGGACATATTTACGATAACACCCCCTCCATTTTTCAACATCTGTGGAATTTGATAATGCATTCCGTAAAATACACTGGAAAGATTTATCTGGATAATTTTGTCCCAGGCATTAATGGGATAATCTCCAATGAGAGCGGAAGCTCCACCGATTCCTGCATTATTGAATGCAATATCTAGTCTTCCATAGGTCTCAACAGCTTCTTTTACCAGATTCTCATTATCTTCGGGACGTCCGACATCTGCTTTTACAAAAACAGCATCACCGCCTTTCGATCGAATCTCGTTCACCGTATCCATTGCTTTCGATTCGTCTATGTCAGACACAACCACTTTAGCACCCTCTTCCACATATAAGAGGGACATCGCTTTACCGAATCCGGAACCTCCGCCGGTCACTATCGCTACTTTGTTTTCTAATAGTTTCATAGTATCTGCCTTTTAATTAGTTATTACTTAAAGTTAGAGTCTATAGTTATGTAAATAGTTTGACAAAACCATACTAACGATTCGGTAATTTAAGAATTAATTTATAACTATGTCTGAGTTATAGAATAAATCTAATAATGAAAGATTCTTTCTATTTAAAATAGAGGAGATTATGAGGAAATAAAAAAGAACTCCTTATAGAGTTCTTAGAAAGTATTTTTTTTATACAGGGTAAATCAGTACTAATTTTATTATTTTAGCTCTATCCAGACTTCACCCGCAGGATTGCCTGATTGCGTATTACGGCTCTTCACCTGACGACTGAGAATATCGCTTTTTCTTAGTTTATCCACTACGCTTTTCTCAACCTCTACACCGTTTATATAATATGTAGGTACAGGTTCTACAGTATAGGGAGTAGCTGCTTCTTCAAATTTCTTTTCGTCTTCTATTGTTTTTTCTGATATCATAGGACGATTTAGATTTCTCGAACCAAAGCCGCCTATCGATGACTGGCTCTTTCTTAAAGAAGAATTTCCTGCACCCTTTGCCAGGCGGGAAGATAATGAACCGGAACTGCTGGGGCTGCTTTGTTCAGATTTCAATTTGTCCAGCACGTCCTGTGTAGCCCATGCGGCAGCCTCCATACTTTCGTACTTGGAAGGTTCTTTCTCAAATATCGATTTCTTGGAGGATTTTGGAGGAGTAATTATATTTTCGTCTGCATCTGCTTCCGCAGTTTCTTCCTCTTCATTTCTTGCTGTTTCGACAAATACTCCTGTGCCTGTTATTATTTCAGCGGGATCTACTATTGAGGCCGGTTTATTTGTCGTTTTTGTATCGGGCGGAATCGCTATAATCCGGGAAGTATTTACCGGTATATCGTCAGGTTTGGCAGTCTCAGCTGTAAAAACCGGGGATACTTCTTTGGCTTCCGGTTCTTGAATTTCTGCCATTCTGCGGTTGTTCATCAAGACCGGATCT
>DQAM01000498.1 GCA_003523545.1 Dysgonomonas sp. | reverse complement strand
AACCAATGCCATAACCACCATCATGGCGAAAATTTCGGGGCTGAGTATACCTAAATCCAGTCCGATATTTACTACCACCAATTGCATAAGCCCACGTGTATTCATCAAGGCTCCGAGTATCATTCCCGATTTCCAGTCGTACCCGACAAACCGCGCTGAAAACAGTATCCCTACAAATTTGCCTGCTGTTGCAATGACAATCAGAAGCACACACAGCATCCACAGCGAACTTTGGTTTAACAGGCCGATCTCCGTATTTAAACCAGTATAAACAAAAAACAACGGAAGTAGAACTACAAGAGATATATCTTCGATTTTATCAACAAATAATTTGCGGAAGTTGATATTTGTAGGCATAATAACCCCGGCAAGAAAAGCTCCGAAAAGAGGATGGATACCTATAACGCTCGTAGCGTAAGAAGAAATAAAAAGTACCAGAAAAAAAATACCGATGATGGATTTACTTATTATGTTTCTTGAAGTCTGTAAGTCAGCAACTCTCTGCAAAAAAGGTTTTACTAACCGGAACATAATAATTACATATAGTACGGCAAATCCGATTACGTACAACGAACTGATAAAAGTTCCGGCTTTTGCTATCGCTATTACTGCCGCCAACAGGCACCAGGCCGTAATATCATCGATAGCCGCAGTAGTAATTACCATTCCACCCAAGGGAGTTTTGTTCAATCCCCTTTCGTGTACTATACGTGCTAAAACCGGGAATGCCGTTATGCTCAAAGCAATACCCATAAACAGGGCAAATGGTACAAACTGAGTATTTTCGGCTGTAAAATAGGGGTAAATAAAGTAGGACAATCCGATTCCCAGAGCAAAAATCAAGGCAATGCAGGTATGGCTGATAATGATGGAGTCGTTTACTTTGGACTTCAAAACTTTAAGATCGAGTTCCATCCCGACAATAAACATGAATAATACCAATCCTATTTCACTCAACAGTTTTATGCTTCCGATAGAAGAAGCAGGAAAGATGAAGGATGATATTTCGGGAAAAAAAAGCCCTAAAACAGAAGGCCCTAAAACGATTCCGGCCAGTATTTCACCTATAACCGTCGGTTGTCCGATTTTTTGGCATATCCAACCGAAAAGGCGTACGAAAAGAAGGATTACAATTATCTGCAAAAGAAGCAGTGCGGTAGAACTTGTAGCTTCTCCGGTAACGGACAACAGGAAATCACTCCATGCTGATCCTTCGCCGACGACAACAGATACGTTGCGATGTATTTCCAGATTGTTTTTGCCAAGAGACAAAAGGAAATACATGATTAAGGATAAAGCACCGATAACCGTGATGTAAAAAATGAGATTTTTATGCTTTCTCATGCGTTAATGTTCTCGTGAAATGTATTGCAAATATACATATTTTATATTTTCTATAACTCTGGCAGTAGTTTTAATAACAAAATGAAAGCTGTTATTTTCTTATAGAAACCTAAAAACTTAAATAGTCTTTTTTGAAAAGGCATGAACTTTTTTGTTAACTTTGGTCTTTATTACCTTACTATTATGACAGAAGATTTAAAACAAATAGGGTTGAGACTGAAAGGGTTGCGCGATGCCCTGGATCTTTCTAAAGAAGATTTTGCTTCATCATGTGGAATTCCGTTGGAAGATTATATCAAATACGAGAAAGGAGAGAAAGATCTTTCATTCAGTACTTTGAAAAAAATAGCTCTCCAATATAAGCTCGATGTTAATACTTTGATGTTCGATGAAGAACCGCGTATGAATTCTTATGCCCTTACCCGCAAAGACAAAGGCCTTGCGATAAAAAGGGTAGAGGCGTATAAATATCAGGCACTGGCGAGCGCTTTTACCAATCGCAAAGCTGATATTTTTATGGTAACGGTCGAACCTAAAGGAGAAGACGAGCCTGTAAATATCAACCAGCATCCCGGACAGGAATTTAATATGGTAATGGAGGGTCGTTTGCTGATTCATCTTAATGGAAAAGATTTCATCCTTGAAGAAGGCGATAGTTTATATTTTGATCCCGGTCTTCCGCACGGAATGAAAGCATTGGACGGAAAACCGGTCAAATTTCTGGCAGTAATTATATAAAGTCATCAGGGGTACACAATTAATACAAAAAGAATGTTAGAGAAATTTATTGGACAAACAGAATTTGTTTCCACAGAAGATTTCAGGCAGAATTATCAGGTAAAAGTTCCCGATAATTTCAATTTCGCATACGATGTGGTCGATGAATGGGCAAGAATTAATCCCGGTAAAATCGCACTGAAATGGTCGAATGAAAAAGGAGAACAAATTGATTTTTCGTTTAGGGAAATCAAAGAACTCAGTGATAAAGCTGCTTCTTATTTTTTGTCATTAGGTATTGGTAGAGGTGATAAAGTAATGCTTATACTCAAGCGCCGTTATGAGTTCTGGATATCTATTATCGCATTGCATAAAATAGGCGCTATTGCGATACCGGCTACACATCTGCTTACATCAAAAGATATTATATACCGCAATAATATAGCCGATATAAAGGTAATAATTACTACGGACGATGATGTTGTCCATAATCATATCAATGATGCAATGCCCCAATCACCTACTATTGAGCATCTTATTGCCTGCGGTAAGGCGATACCAGAAGGTTGGGAAGACTTTCACAAAGGGTTAAAGAAAGCATCTCCTTTTGTGAAACCGGAACATGTAAATAATAACGAAGATATATCTATTCTTTATTTTACTTCCGGTACTACAGGTGAAC
>DQAM01000083.1:2482-2878 GCA_003523545.1 Dysgonomonas sp. | reverse complement strand
TGAGAAGATACGTCAAAGTTGAGACTTAAAATCACCTTATAACCAACTTCAAAAAGTAGGGAATAACGAACTGATTAGCCTCTAAAGCATAAACTAAATCAATTACATCTACCCAAACAAATCCCAATAAAAGAGCCATTGACTTTTACTTAGTCTTTGGTTCTTTTTTCATTAATAACCTCTAAATGTGATAAGAATATGGATGCGGATGATTTACAGGAAGCTAAAGTCTATGTCGGAACTTATAAGAAATACAATGAAGGTTCGATATTCGGCAAGTGGCTTGATTTAGCTGATTATACAGACAAGGAAGAATTTTTACAGGACTGTGCAGAATTACATGAAGATGAAGAAGACCCCGAATTTATGTTCCAAGATTGGGAATATATACCTGAT
>DQAM01000083.1:0-2230 GCA_003523545.1 Dysgonomonas sp. | reverse complement strand
TGGGAATATATACCTGATGGACTGATTGGCGAATGTTGGATTAGTGAAACAGTATTTGAACTGATACACAAAGCCACAGAAATAAACGATTTCGATGCTTTCCTGTCATTCCTTGATTTTACAGGATATAGCTTAGAAGATGAAGAAATAACTTATTTGGTTCAGAAGTTCAGGGATAGTTTTTACAGTAGATTTATCAATGAAGAAACTTTTGCATCATTATTAATTGAAGATGGAAGCTTTGGTGATATTCCTGATAATCTGAAAAGCTATATTGATTATGATAGTATTGCAAGGGATTTATTCATTACCGATTACTATTACGATGATGAAACCAATGCGGTATTTTGTCGAAACTATTAAATTAAATTATTTTGATTAGATACGCTTTTCCGCTAAATTTGTGGTAATTTCAATAATTCTGATAAGCTGTGAAGCTTACTATTGGAAGGACATTTTGGACTTAACGAGAAGCGTTTTGAAGATATTATTCTTGCTTTAGGAAATCGCCAATTTTCATTCACGGAACAAGATTAATAGACAACAAACGCTCACGTTCATTGTATTTGTATATTCCTTTGCGGGATAAATAAATATAAGGACGTAGGGCTGTTGTTTATTTGTTCCGTAGGTGTTTGGCGATACCTCTAAAGCAGATATGACATAAAACAGTTCCTACGTTTCTTTTATTTATAACCGCCATCCGAAGGGAACAGGAAGGCAAAAATAATGAACAATGATGAAAAGATTATTTACAGCCTTAATTTTCAGTTTATGTTTACATTCTGCATACTCGCAGATAGATTTACCAGATATTCGATATACTCCGTTACCCTCCAATCAGACAGCCACAAGGAACAGCTATAGTTTACCTCCTTATGCCACCCAAAGCCAACAAATACCATTACCTGAAATTCGTTATGAAAGTTTGGCGACAGTAGCAGAAAACGTTTGGTACGAAGCTATTGTCAGATACCATAATCCTAATACAGGAACAAAAGAAACCTATACCCTAAATGTGAAAGTATTTAACGACAGGATTATCACTATCAGTTTTGGAGACAATGAATCGGTACATACAGGGCATAATAATTCGGGATATACTTATTCAGGTGGAGATTTGACATTCTATCAGGACAGAAACGGAAATATTACTTCTGCCAATACGAGAGTGATTATTAATCAGAACGGTTATAAAACCTTATTTGATATTGAATTATAAAAATTTTAAAAGATAGAATTATGAAAAAAAGATTTGTCCCCATTGTTATAATATTCATAATGACCTTAGCTTCCTGTGATAATTTAAGTCAAGATAAATATAAAAATCACACAAATAATGAGAATGTTGAAATAGAGAAAAATGACCAAACAAACAAATATGCTCAAGATATTGCAAAATATGTCTATTTAGAAACAATGAGCTATAATAGCGGATACATAGTCCATAATAAAACGGATTATACTATAGATAAAATCCTTTTAGAATTTGTTGTTGAGCAAAAGCCTTATTCTGTGGGAACATCTCATTCATATAGTGTTTCTATTGAAAAAAATTATATTTCTGCCAATTCATCAATAAAAATTTATAAAGAAGAAATAATAAAAGGATTAAGTCGGAATGGTTATTTTGAGACTTTATCTAGAGGAGAAATTAAACTAATAAAAAGTACAGCTTTAAGACTATAAAATAAATAAGCACTATGAAGAAAGTGATAATTCTGATATTTAGCATGTTATTATTCAGTAACATACAGGCTCAAAGACAAAAAGAATTGGCAAAATTCATCGTGTTAGAAGCTAATTCTAACGGGATTGACTATACTGATTGGGCATTGGAGAAGGATAATTATCTGATATTTTTCTTAAATGAACATGGAGAGCTTTGTTTCTCAAATGTTACAAATGGAGGTCAATCATACGGTAGTGTATCAAATATGAAACATCAAGGAATCAAAGAATCTTATAATAGTTATGGAGCAGACTTCTATACATTTAGATGGAGATATATTAATGATTATGATGATAAAAAAGGTTCAGCAATAGTTGAGTTAACTAAAATCTATAAACAGCAAGCCGTAGCTTTTGAAATAAAAATGATAATTGAGAATATGGATATACTTATATATAAAGGATATATGGAAGGTTCTCTAAATCTTGATAAATATTTATATTAATAATATGGGGCAATTTTTCATTATATATATAAAAGATCGGAAAAGCGGTTCAG
>DQAM01000112.1 GCA_003523545.1 Dysgonomonas sp. | reverse complement strand
CTATTCATATTTTAATAGATAGAGGCTTAATCTATAAATATATTAATAGATTAGAAAGGAACAACATCATTACCCGAAGTAGGAGGGAAGTTATTGATGGGTGTAGTATTCATACGGGAAGAGAACTGCATTTCTGCATTGTATTCGTCTTCGACATTCTGGAAACGTGCAAATTCACTTTTGAATCGTAATAAAACATCTCCGGTCGCACCATTACGGTGTTTTGCAATGATGATTTCTGCCAGTCCGATTAGGGAATTACCTTTTTCATCTTCCAGGATTTTGTAATATTCGGGACGGTGGATAAAACAGACCATATCGGCATCCTGCTCTATGGCTCCCGATTCGCGGAGGTCGGAGAGCTGGGGGCGTTTACCCTCTGCACCTGTACGGCCTTCGACACCACGGTTGAGCTGAGATAGTGCAATAATCGGTATATTTAATTCTTTTGCTAACCCTTTTAGCGAACGTGAAATCATACTCACCTCCTGTTCACGGCTGCCGTAATTCATACCGCTGGCATTCATCAATTGGAGGTAGTCGATGATTATCATTTTAACTCCATGCTCACGAACCAGACGGCGGGCTTTAGTCCTCAATTCGAAGACCGAGAGGCTGGGGGTGTCGTCTATGAAAATAGGTGCATCGTACAGCTCTTTAATCTTAAAATCCAGTTGCTCCCATTCATAAGGAGCTAACTGTCCGTTCTTTATCTTCTCGCCGGGTATTTCACAGGTATTTACGATAAGACGGTTTACCAGCTGTACATTCGACATCTCTAACGAAAACAAAGCAATCGGATAATTGTAACTAACAGCCATGTTTTTTGCCATGGATAATACAAAAGCTGTCTTACCCATTGCAGGACGGGCGGCGATAATAACCAGGTCTGAATTCTGCCAGCCGGATGTAATTTTATCTAAAGCATGGAAACCGGTTTGTAGTCCGGAAAGACCTTCGGGACGATTGGCGGCAATTTCCAGAAGATTAAGAGCCTCTTTTATGACCGGATTAATCTGGGTAACATCCTTTTTTACATTCCGTTGGGATATCTCGAACAGTTTACTTTCTGCTTCCTGCATCAGGTCGTCGACATCGAACGTTTCATCAAAAGCTTTATTGGTAACTCCGGACGAAAATGCGATAAGTTCGCGCGCCAGGTATTTTTGAGCAATAATACGTGCATGAAATTCTATATGGGCGGCCGAAGCCACTTTTTCGGTCAATTGTGCAATGTAAACAGGCCCTCCGACAGCGTCTAATTCTCCACTTTTTTTCAACTCCTCCACGACGGTAAGCATGTCGATAGGTGCTTGTTTAACCATAAGGTTCACAATGGCCTGATAGATTGTCTGGTGTACAGGGTCATAGAAACTCTCCGGCTTAAGAATTTCACTTACCAATGAATAAGCATCTTTCTCGAGCATTAAAGCTCCTAATACGGCTTCTTCCAGCTCACGGGCCTGTGGCTGAACCTTTCCCAGTTCTGATAGAGGGAGCCCTGTATCTTTATTATTTCGTCCTTTGCGTTGACCTTTACTGTTTTCCATATTTTTTATTATCCCTAAAAGGGTATCAAAGATACATTTTATTAGCGGGGATAAAAAGCTAAAGTTATTAACAGCGTGTTGATAACTTCAGTATATAACTTAAACAAAACAGGTTGAATGTTTAAGGATTATATTTAGACAATTTTAATATCGTTTTGCTGTCGTTTTCCTTTAAAATTGAAGTTAAATCTTTGTTGGAATTTTCAGCATAATTTTTAACTATGTGCCAGCCAATCCAGACACCCAATTGTCCCGGAGAATCGGTTGAAATAGTAGCTGTATAAGGGGCTTCGTCCATATATTTTTTGATAACCATGTGGTCGGTACTGAACAGGTTATTCTTTCCAACAGTCGCTTTCCATATTTTTTTCTCGTTATTGTCAACCCATTCCAATTGAGAAGAAGTATATCCGATTAAATCTTCCTTATTCCAACCGGGAAGCAACTGCTGTAAAGCATATAATATCTTACCCTGATATATCATCTCGGAAAGTAAATCTTTCTTTTTGTTATTGGTCGGAATTTCTCCGATAATCCATGCTTTGAGGTAATCCCGCACAATCATTTCGGGTTGCATCTGATTCAATTGATGTTCTTCGAAAAACTGCTGATATCCATTGTAATCCTTTCCTAAATATTTATCGATTGATATCGAAATCATATTATCCAGAACAATAGTATTCGATTTGAAGCCCGATACATGCATCGATAATGTAGGAAGCGCTTTCCCTGGGAAATATTGCAGAATCAATCCATTTGCTTCGGACAATTGTTTCTCATAAGGTTCTATATCAGTGAATTTATTCAGAGCATCTTTGTAAATCTGCGATAACATAGGATTCGAAAAATACTGCTCCAATGTTTGAAAATATTCAGGATTGTCAGAATCAGAATCATTTATAGTCACAGCACCGAAAGCCTTGAGAAAATCAGGGTATTTCGCCTTAAGTTTATCCTTTGCTTCTGCCGATTTGCTTTGCAAATATTCATATAAATCTTTATCGAAACGCTGTATAGTTAACAGTTCGGTTTTATCCTGAGCCGAAACGGACTGGCTTGTATTTCCTCCGGTACAACTCGGAATAGAAGATAATGATATGAAAAAGAAGCAAAGGGAAAATATATATTTCATATTTAGTACATATTAGAGTTTATATTCAATTATAGCCATTTACCGGGACAAGACTTTAAACACAGAGTTACACGGAGTTTGATTTCACAGAGTTAGAAAT
>DQAM01000031.1:7450-16597 GCA_003523545.1 Dysgonomonas sp. | reverse complement strand
TAGTACTTGCCCGCTTTTAAGCATAGTAGACTTCTTAGCCCAAAGATACAATGAACTATTAGCCGCTTGTTTTATGGTAACGATCAGTTGTCCTCCTCGTTTCTCGTTTTCTGGTTGACCTTTATAATCCACAGGCTGGTTAAAGCTGATTTTAAAATCTTCTATATCATATTGTTTTCCGTCAAATACGAATTTCGATGTAATATGACTAAATGGTAATGGTATGTTAAGCATAATTTTTATTTTTAAAATGTCCATTCATTATCAAAATCCACTCCATCTGCAACAACAAGCTTTTCAGCTCTTATATCTAATCTAGTTGTGGCATAACTTTTACCTTTTTGGGTATAATTTACTTCAAAATTTATGCAAGCGGCATTTTCGAAGAGTACTTTTTCAACAGGCAGATTCTCTGAATCCAGCATTACTACTATTCCATTTTTATATTTTCTAGACTCCATTCCCCATTCGATAATTTCTTGGGGGGGTAATTGTGATAATATAATTTCAATATTTCCGCCATACACTTTAGTTGTTGCCTTACCCCTTTGATCTATTCCTTGCTGAAAAGAAAAGTTACAGTCTAATATTTCCAATCCTCCTTTAACGAGGCTGAGTATGTCGGCGGCATCTCCGCCCAATACTAAAAACGATCTATGTCCGAACATAATGTGTTGTTTTTGTTGTTATTTATTCTACTTAACTTAACAAGTAAGTATTATATGATATATTTCCGGTTTATGACTGACTCTGGTTATTCTATTTAGCAAAGTCACGATTATGGGGCTGAGACCCTAGTTGTCTGTATTCCATATAAGCTCCTGCTCTTCGTTTAGTGTTACTTTGAGCCTGCTTCCCTTGGAGATCTGCCCGCTTACGATGAACCGCGAAATAGGCCTGCGCAGGTAATTACGTATTACCCCTGCTACCTGGCGCGCACCGTATTTGGGTGTAAACCCTCTGTTGGCAAGCATCCGCCGTGTGTCTTCATCTATAATCAGTTCGATGCCCTGTTTTTCGAGTGCGGCATCGAGGCTCTTCAACTGGATGTTGAATATCCGCAGCAGCATATCTTCATTAATAGGAGAGAAGGGTACGATTTCGGATATACGCGCCAGAAACTCGGGACGGAAATAGCTTCCCATCACATCCATTATCTGTGTGGTTTTGGGCATGATGCCTTTTTCCATCTGTTCCACGAGCCACTGGCTTCCGACATTCGAGGTGAATATAACCAGTGAGTTGGTAAAATCACCTTCTTTGCCCAGGCGGTCGTGCAGTTTTCCTTCGTCCATTATCTGCAGGAAGATATCGTATACCGATTGATGCGCTTTTTCTATCTCATCGAAAAGCACTACTGAATAAGGCTGCTGGCGTATCTTATTCACAAGCATACCACCCTCTTCGTATCCCACATATCCCGGAGGTGCCCCGTAAAGCAGCGCTGCCGAATGCTCTTCCTTGAATTCGGACATATCGAAGCGGATAATCGCCTTTTCATCGTTGAACAATGCTTCGGCAATCGCTTTTGCAAGCTCCGTTTTACCCGTGCCGGTGGGCCCGAGGAAGAAGAACGAGCCGATAGGCTGTCCCTGCTTGTTGAGTCCGCTGCGCGATTCCAGAATGGCGTCTGTTATTGTTTTCAGGGCATGATCCTGTCCGATCACCCTCCGGCGGAGTATGTCCTCCAGACTCATCAGGCGTTCTTTCTCGTGCGACTGTATCTTGCCGATGGGGATTCCGGTCTTATTGGAAATTACGGCGGCTATTTCGTGCACATTCACATACTCTATTTTCTTTTTGGTAAATTCCCGCAGAGTGTCGAGCGAGCGGTGCATGTAGCTGAGCAGGTCGTCGAAGTTGTCGATCTCGGAAGCGTCGGTTTCCTCGGTCAGTATTCCCAGCAATACAGGACTGAGTTTGTTCTGCATTTCGAAATAAATAAACCTCAGTTCCTTAAACTTTTCTTCTTTCAGCCGGGTGCTTTCTTCTATATCGGCCAGTTGTTTCGTAAAGGCCAGTATATCTTTTGCAGCCGTCTCGTTTATCATTTTTGCAGCCGACATGGTGCGGTCCATCAGGTCGATTGCCGAGTCGGGCAGTTTGCGTTCTTTGGTATATCTTTTGGCAAGCTTCACGCACTCCAGAATGGCGCCGTCTGCAATTTTCAGCTTATGGTAAGCCGTATATTTGCCGATTACCGATTCCAGCATTTTGGCTGCCGAATCGATATCGGGTTCTTCCATCGTCAATACCTCGAAACGGCGGCTGAAGGCATGATCGGGTTCTATCAGCTTGCGGAATTCGTCGATGGTCGTCGCTCCTATTATGGTGAGGTCGCCCCTCGACATTTCGGGTTTGAGTATATTGGCGGCGCCCGAATTTCCCTGTTTCGGGTCGAGCAGGGTATGTATCTCGTCGATGAAAAGGATTGCCCGGTCTATTTCCCTGATTTCTTTGATGAGGCTTTTCAGCCGGTCTTCAATTTCACCTTTGTAGGTCGCTCCCGCAATCAGACTGCCTGTATCTAGTTCGAACACGGTTGCCCCGTCCAGGTACGACGGCACGTTCTTGTCTACGATCCTTTTGGCCAGACCGTCCACCAGTGCGGTTTTACCCACTCCGGCATCCCCGATGATCATTACATTGGGCTTGCTTCGCCTTCCCAAGATCTCGATCATCATCCTGATTTCCTTTTCCCGGCTTACTACGTCGCTTATTTTCAGGTCTAAAGCTTCCGCGTTTTTGTCGATGCAGTATTTGTGCAGTGCCACCATTCCTTTGCCTTCGGGCGTTTCGTGCAGATTGGGTATGATGCTGCCCATTGCTTCTTCTCCACCCAGGTAAACATCCAGTATTTCGTTTTCCCGCACAGGGAAAGATTTAAGCTGTTCGCTGTCGAATCCGGCGCCCGGCCTGGCTAAAGCGGTCAGTACGCATATCGGGTTGATTTCGAGAAGCCCTAATTTTAACCTCACGTTATCGGCTTCTTCGAAGACGGCAGGTATCCTCTCATCTGCCGTTATTTCAGCGGGTGAACCTGTTCTTGCGCAATTCTCGATATGTACTTCGGCCCATTCATTGAAATAGGAGAGGTCTTTCCCTAAAAATTCGATGAACGGACAAAGCCCGATTTCCTTGTGCAGAAGTCCTTTCAGAAGGTGGGCAGGCGTATATTTCTCGTTGCCGTATTCCCTTGCTACGGATTGAGCAATCCTAATTGAACTTTTAACAGATTCGTTTAAATTCAAAAAATCCATTTTGTTGTTTTTACTTATATTCTCTATTACGATGCAAAAATCGCTGTTAATTTAATCTCGGTATTCTCTATTCTAAAGTTTGAGAGTCAAAAGTAAGGAATAAAATTTCTTGCTGCAATACCTTGATAAGCATAAATTGCTGCTTTTTTATCTGTTTTTAATTTATCTTTATTAAAAGAGGATCAGGGCTTGTTTTTTTAACCAAAAAAGTTAATTGATTAATTGTCAAGTAATGAATGATATAAATGTATTTGCATCTGTTTTGTTAACTATTTTTAATAAAAAACGTTACTTAAGAAGATGAGAAGTTTTAAAAAACATTTATATCTTGCAGGCGAATTAGAGGATGTGGAAAAATGAATATGAGATATAGATTAGAGAATTTGCATGTATATTCTATTGTTAAGCTTTCTCATTCAGACAGAATATAACGTTTTTATTAACATTAAAACTTTTTAATTATGGCTTTTAGGTCGAATTTAAATTTTGAAGGAAAAGATTACGATATCCTTCAATGTGATTACTCATTTCATCGTGATATTGATCTTAAAGGACGTCCGTCATCAAATGTTTATGGTGGAAGGATTAATATCGAGGTTGAATCTACGGAAGATTCTACTATCCTGTCACAGATGGTAAATCAATTTAAACCCAACTCGGGTACCATTACCTTCAACAGAGGTGATGAGGAAGCAAAAATGAAAGAATTATCCTGGGAGAATGGTTATGTGATAGACTATTCCGAAGAACTTGACGTTGTTGGCAGAGAGCCCATGAAGATCAGATTCGTGATTTCTGCAGAAAAAATGAAAATGGAATCCGTTGAAGTAGAGCAGAAATGGCCTAAATAAGCAGATTCTTTCTAAATCTATTTTATTAACAATTTTAAAAAAACAACAAATATGTCATTTAGAGCAACCTTGAGTTTAGAAGGAAAAGAATATGACGTGCTTAAATGTAAGTACACAGTAAAAAGGGAAGTCGATTCGAAAGGACGCCCGTCATCCAACCTATATGGCGGTAGAATAACTATAGAAGTAGAATCAACCGATGATATTTCTGTAATAGAAAAAATGGCAATGCAGTTTAAGCCCATATCCGGCAATATAGCATTCAAAAAAGACGATGAAGATTCTAAAATGAAAGAACTGAGCTTCAAAAATGCTTACATCGTTGATTTTAACGAAGGCATCAATATTGTAGGTGAAGTGCCTATGTCCATTAACTTCGTGATATCCGCTCAGGAAATTGCAATGGGAGATGCTTCGTTCGTTCAGAACTGGCCTGAAATGGGTTAATTACCTTATGAGATAATCTCTAAACCTTTAGTAGTACTAGGAAAAAGTATTGCTAAAGGTTTACATTTTAATAAATGGAATTCTAAAATTAGTTTCATATTTAACATATGGACTATAAAGCGACATTGAAATTACACAAACCTATGACCGATAACGTTATGGGTTTGCATTTTCAAAACTATGATTTGATACATAGTGAGTATTCTTTCCATAAAAAGGTTAACCGTAACGGTGAAGTGTTGTCGGATGCCGTGAGCGGCAATATAAAGGTTGCATTACCCATTATCCCGACAGACGAAATCCTGGCTTGGGTATTTGACCATGGCAAAAAATACAACGGGGAAATCGTAATTTACGATACCAATGAAGAAGTGAAAGAAAAAGTATATTTCGAAGAAGCACGCTGCGTAGAATTCAGGCTGCATTATGAACCGAGCGAAACGAATAATATCATCCTGTTAATGACCATTAACGTGCAGAAAATGCTTATAGGAACGATTGAGTACAAGAATTCATGGCGATAATTGATTTTTTTAAGAAAAAACGAAAAGGTCAGATTTTTTACGGAAAAAAAGAACCCTCCATTATTGTTGAATTCATATTGAGAGGGAAAGCCTATATCGTAGAAGAGCTGGATCTTGAGTTTAAGCAAGATGTCAATGATAAAAACCGGCCTGACGGAGAACCATACGGAGGGATAATTACCATTACGATCAGTGAAACTCCCGATGACTGGATAAATCACTGGATGATTAATTTTCGGGAAAAGAACGACGGAGAGTTCCGTTTCTTTACCAATGCAGGAAAAATAACAGACAGTGCTCTACTTAGAATCCTTTTCAAAGAAGCGTATTGTATCGGATACCAGACAGTGATAAATACTCAGGGAGCAGGTTTATTGACCACTCTTACTATATCGCCTCGGTCGGTGTATATCGGAAACGAAGAATTGGAGAATAACTGGAAGTATTGAAACTCAGAAAATGCCGAAAGATTATTCTATATCAGATTTTTATATGTATCTTAAGCTCGGATTATGGAAGTCGGGTACGATAACAGATCTGGGCAGGGTAGAGAGAATAGCGAGTATAAAAAATGACAATGAAAGTTCTGTTCCCGGAAAAGAAAACAAAAATAATTTTTTCCCGGATTATTACTTAAGACGGAAAAACCTGATTAAATACATAGAGAAATCTTATTGCAAACGCATGTTGGCGAATGGGGTTTATCTTATGGATTTTTATCTTCAAAGTAAAAACAACAATAAAGAAGACCAGAATACATATATATTAGTAATATCTACAGGACGATTGGGATTAGAAAAAAGAGAATTTACGCACATTTTAAGAATAGAGAGCACGGTGGATAATTTGAATCTCATTCCTGAAATGACAAGTATGAAAAAATCCCGAAAGAGAAGATCCATTTTCAGTAAAAGATCCAGGTCGCAAAGACCTCAGTTCGTCCCCAGGAGACTTACAGGTACAGAAATTTAGACAAATCAAATAATTATTAATTAAAACTTTATCTTATGGCAATGTTTGAATATGGAATTGGAGGTAATGAGGTAAAAATAGATGCATCAGAAGCTATTGCCGATATTCCGTTCAACCGGACTTTATTAGTCGAAAAACTTACTGCAGACGATCCGATCAATCCGGAGAAAGTAGAAAAACTGAGTTCTATCGAAGAAGTTTTTGCCCACTTCAAACCCAATATTGATGTAACCTTCGAAAATGAAGAAGGACAGGAAGTGGATGAAAACTTCAGATTTAATTCTGTTGCAGACTTTACCCTCAAAAATATGATGCAGAACAGCCCGTTCTTGAGGGACCTTAATAGTCAGAAAGAATTTTATAATAAGATCATCAAACAACTAAGATCAAATAAAATTCTCCAAAGAGCACTTCAAAACGAAGAAACAAAAGCTGCATTCATCAATGCGCTGATGGCTTTGAGAGAGGAAATAGAATCTCAGGAGATAAAAGAAAACGAATAGACAAATATAAACGGTTATGGCACAGCAAAATAAATCACAGCAAGATATCGTAAACGAAGATGTGTTAGTACAAGAAAAGCAACACGCCCCTAAATCTGCAAAAACCAGTGAAAATGCATTAGCAGAAGCATTGTCTAAATTTGCCAAGTTCGGAGGATTTTCATTTCTGGAATCTTCGATAGAAGGCGTGCAGAATATGAATCCTGAAAGAGCTGCCCGCAAGAAAATCTTTTTGACAGACAAAAATCAGGCGAGAGAAAGAAAGGAACTAAAAAATACACTGGACCGCTGGATCGATCTGCTGACAAATACGAAAGACATCAATCAGATGCTGGAAAAGTGTAAAGAAAAAGAACTTTCCGTATCGGCTTTATTAGATAAAAATGCACTTACAGCAGTTGAAACGGTAAAAGAACTTGAACGTTCGTACCGCACTGTAATGTTGTTTTACAAAAATACAGAATCGGACAAACTCCGTAATGTTACGATCGTAAATGCTTCACCCGAACAAGTGAGGGATTTGGATAATCCGCGCTTTATTGATTATATAGCATCCGAGTTTAAGCAAAATTACGATAGGCTCGACCTGCGTGAGAATTATTCATTGATGGTACTTCCCGGTTATCTGGGATCAAATGCCGTTCTTGACAAATGGAGTAAAATAGCATACGAAAATAAAGTCATGCTATATACCGACTTCGTCGATTTGGATAAACCCGATGATGTGGTCGACCTGTTCTTCTCAGCCAATCATACAGGAGGAGACCCTTTCAAAGCGAATACATGTATGTCTTGTAACTGGCTCATAGGACGTGGAAAATATGCCGAACTCGGGGAAGAGTCGGATCTTCATATTTCTCCCGCTGCGGCGTTGGCAGGTAAAGTGTATTATACTTTGATGTCGCAAGTGACTGCAGGTAAAAAACACGGAGGTATCAACGAAGTAGACGGTGTTGTATTTCCATTGAAGAAAAGTGAAATCTCTCAACTGGAGAAGATGGGACTTATACCGATGGTAAATGAATACGGAAAAGTGATGGCTTTCTCGGCAAAAACTCTTTTCAACGGTGATAACCTCGGACTGCAAACGTATTCCGTTGTACGTGTATTCGATTATATCGCCAAAGTATTAATCGATTTCCTTAACCGTAGAGCTTTCGAAAACTGGAATTCGAAAACAGAAAAAGACCTGCGTATCCAGATTATTAAATTCCTGGATGGTATACAAGGCGCAGACCGTCTGATAGAAAAATTCAAAATAGTACGTTTCGAAAGAGATCCGAAACAGAAAGACAGAGTATATCTTGATCTTCACATAACCCCGTTCTTCCCGGCGAAAAGTTTTGTTATAAAACTTGACGGAACAAAAGGTGATGATGATATTGATTGGGAATCAGAATACGAACAAGCATAATTTATCAATAAAACGATCACATTGTTTTTATTGAAAATTATCTTTTAGATGTATATGAAAATAGAAGCTATCTCAATAATAAAAGTGAGATAGCTTTTTTTCTAAAAGCCAGGATTGTATCTGATATCCTAAAAAAGAGAATGTAGTTATTTACAGATAAGGTAGATGACATTCTATAACTCATATTTTGCAAAGTTCCAGAATAAACAACAAATAGTAATAGTATTGTATGAATTTAAATTTAGTTGAAGTATCTGTAAGCATAGCAGGCACTTCTGTGGTGTTTTCTCAGATGAGTCTGCACCAGCAGATGAACAGCCATCATCAATGTGAGATATTAGTAGATTACGATGCCTTCGCAGACAAGAGCTGGATGTCCGATCCGGTGAAAATTATAAATTTCATCGGAGAAAGCCTGAGCATCACCATGTCGCATAAAGTAACAGGCGAAACCTGTATATTTAACGGCCTTGTAAGCAACGTCTCCTTTACCGGATATCATGGTGCAAATAACCATATCCTGATCCGCGGAACAAGCGAAACCATCAAGCTGGAAGGCAAACCGCACATGGACAGCTTTGTAAACAAGACTCTCGAAGATATCGTCAACGAAGTAGTTGCAAACTCGGGCAGCGGGGCTGCCATAACCGTAAAACCGGAATACAGCAAACCCCTCGATTTTCAGATGCAGTACAACGAAAGTGCGTTTGATTACCTGAACAGGCTCAGCTATCTATACGGCGAAAGCTTTTACAGTAAAGACGGCTCGGAAGTATTTTTCGGCAAGATAGAACCGGAAGACTCGGTAGATATCATGTACGATATAGAAATGACCGAATTCAACCTCGATGCCAGTCTCCGCCCCCCCGTTTTCCAGCACTACAATTACCAGCAGTATTACCATGAAGAATGGCTTAAAGAAACCCGTAAGCCTGTGCCCGAGGCCGCCGGCTATCTTCAACCGGCACTGGATAAATCGGAAATGATATACACCTCGAAGGTGAACACCCCTTCAGGCGCATTGGTACACGATTCCGATTCCCTTCTGAAGATGGTCGATATAGAACGCACGCGTGCCGTGGCAGACATGCTGGTCTTAAGCGGCAAGACCCAGACCTGCAAAGTCGGTTTAGGCAAAGTCGTGACCGTAGGCTTTCCCGGTAACCTGAAGATAGA
>DQAM01000031.1:6963-7300 GCA_003523545.1 Dysgonomonas sp. | reverse complement strand
TCCCGGTAACCTGAAGATAGACACCTCACCCGGCGCCTTCATCGTAACAGAAGTCACCCATACCGTAAACAAAGAAGGCCATTACAGCAATGAGTTCAAAGGCGTGAGGGCTGCCCTGGGATATATCCCCGTGCACCGGGTCAAGCTCCCTGTCACGGCCCCCCAGCGGGCAACCGTACTAAGCAACGCCGATCCCGAAGGCAAAGGGCGTATCCAAGTACAAATGCAGTTTCAGAAATACAGCGGCAAGGAAACCAACTGGATCAGGGTATTGAGTCCCGATGCGGGCGGCACGGGTCATGTACCCAAGAACCGTGGGTATGTTTTTATTCCCGAA
>DQAM01000031.1:6248-6801 GCA_003523545.1 Dysgonomonas sp. | reverse complement strand
TATTGTGCAGGAAGCCTTTTCCCGGAAACTATAGCCAAAGGAGGATATGCTGACAATCACCTGAAAACAATCATGACAAGGTCGGGACATACGATCGCACTAAACGATGAAGAAAGCTCATTAAGCATAACGATAAAAGACCGTAACGGGAATATCATGAATTTTGATACGGTTGGAAAAAATATTACAATTACCGCACCCGAAACCATTACAATGAATGCCAATAATATAATATTAAATGCAGAAACAAGTATTACCTCATCGGCAGGAGAAGATATTACTTCATCGGCAGGAAATAACGTTTCTACAAGTGCAGGTAATAATATGATGGATGTGGTAAGAAATGATTACAATATGATGGCGGCTAACATCACCGAACTTGCAAAAGAAAATCACCAGAGTGATGCAGATAATATCAAGCAGGTTGCCGTAAAAGATGTAACCATACAAAGTACAGGCGGCAAAATTTTAAAGAATGCTAAAACCAGAATAGATAATAATAGTGGCGAAAAAAGTACTTTTCAGTGAGATATGGCAGGTAATATAACAAAAA
>DQAM01000031.1:5084-6146 GCA_003523545.1 Dysgonomonas sp. | reverse complement strand
TCATATAACAAAAACAGCATTGGGGTCGATGACCTTAAGAGCTAGTAATGATATTGAAATACATGGCGACAGAATTGATTCGGTAGCTAAAGAACGTGTAATTGAAAAAGGAGAAGATGGGAGCCTGGATGTAAAAATAGGGTTGTATATTCCTTCAGCTCCGGATGCAGAATAAAGAATATGGAAGAGGATATTGATAATAGATTGCAGCAAATTAAGAGGAATTTTTACCCTAAGATCGGTTTTATAAACCGGGCCTACTGGTATCGGCTTTCTATCGAAGATGAAGAGTCGAAGACCGAAATCCGATACAAATTATTAATAAGGTTTATCCGGCAGCAATCCGAGACATCAGGGCTCGTACTGATAGATCGCATTTCGGACATTTACATTAATGACGAACTTCCTTCCCGCTCATTTGACCAGCTGGCCTATGAGGCAGGTAAAGTATTCTATCCTTTGACAGTCGAAATAAATAAGGAAAATAAATGGTTGAATATCTGCAACTATAGCCAGATAACAGACAAATGGAAAAAAATATCGGAAAAATTGAGGCTGGGTTTTAGTGGAGAAGAGGTAGACCGTTATATAGAATGTATGGATAGAGTAATTGCCGATAAAGAGAAGATAAAATCTACATTGGAAAATGACTTGCCGATGCAGTTTTGTTTCAACACAATTTATCATCCTTATCAAGAATTATTTGAAACTGAAAATATTATTGATTTTCCGGTAGGTGATTATGCTGCTGTACCCTTTCTTGTAAAACATATTCTGGATAAAAATAAAGACCAAACCGGTATTGACGAAGTTATACAGACCGGATATGAGATAAGGCAAAACGACTGGATATTTGAGCAGATGGGAGTAGAAAAAGTCGATAATACATATAAAGCGAAGTTTATTCTGGACAGCAAAACACAATGGATAAAAGAAGCGGAAGCGGAGTGGAATTTTAAATTCCCTATCCGGAAGAAAGTGCTGATAAGACTTTTTCCCCTGAGGCAGCAGCCACCCGAAGATGATGTAAATTATGTAATAGACGAGGATTGTAAACCCTAT
>DQAM01000031.1:0-4955 GCA_003523545.1 Dysgonomonas sp. | reverse complement strand
AACGAGGATTGTAAACCCTATAAGAAAAGCCTGTTTTCCATATTATTCGGAAAATAGATAAATTGCCAACGAAAACAAAAATAATATGGCTTTAAAACATTTGGTAGTAAACGGAGCAATATGTATGTGCAACTTTGGAGTTGCACCCGACAAGCTTAAGGTGCTGACCAACCAGAAAGAATATGCAAACGATGCGGAAGGTACCACCAAACTTATTGCCACAACTATGGACATCGGTTCGACATTCGAAGCCGGAACCTTTGGCGCCTGTGCCAAACAGAACGGGTCGGCATGCAAATCGATAGTCACAAAATGGTCGGGTGAATACACCAAGACCCAGCTCAGCAACGGAGGATACCCTATATTGGATGACAGCAAAGCGACCTGTCCGATAGGAGGTGCAGATTGTATCAGGATCATCTTTCACGGTCAGACGGATGACGTCTCCCCTTCGGAATGTGCGGAAGCCGAACCGATGGTAACCAAATCACTCAATCCGGCAGTACCTGCAGCCGATATACTGGAAGATAAAAAAGAAGTGTCAAACTGAAAAAAGCATACTAAGATTTATTATGGCAGATCAAACAATAATAGGGCCCGAAAACCCGGTTATCAATGGGGTAAAATACCGTTACAAGATAGATGTTCCGGGCAATGAAATACTTCCCGGTTCAGTTAAATGGGTGGTGAGACACGGTTTGAGAGTGGTAGAGAGTTCAGCAGGAGGTTCGGGTTCAACCACTGCATATACCTTCTTCAAACCATCTGCCGGAAATTTATATATGATTAGGGCTAACTATAGACTGGTATCAGACCCTGAAACGGAACAACAGGCCACTATATTTGTCGGTCCAAGGCTGGGGCCCCCGGCTATCACCCACACTGCCTGGCAAGATGTGAACTTTCAGGATATACCTCCGTCCCGCATTATGGAATATCTGGACGATGTATATCTGACGGTGCAGACCGTGAATATTCCACCAGGAGAGACTATCTATATACAAATAAATGAAAAGGAAGCATTCGGGGGGCGTAATGTGGGTACCTCCATGCCGGTACAAGTGAATGAAGCGGGAATAGCACGAAAAAGAGTATCCAGCCAGTTATTACTCGATTTTGCCAACGAACTGAACGGAAAAGATTGGTTAGATGATATCTGGCACGAATACTATGCGCAGGTTATCTACTACGGAAAGAATAAAGAAGATATAAAACTGGATGTCACAATAAAAGAAAAGACAAAAATACTGAGTGTCGCCAACAAAGCAGGAAAAACCCTCGAAGAACGCAACAAAAGGAAATCAGCTGTAGTGGATACTGCCGATGCCGATGCCGAAAAAATTCCTGTAAAAATAAAGGTCAATGTCTACTTCGATGGCACTATGGGCAATAAATACAATGTGGAGTTATTTGAAAAAGATCTGAAGAGACGTGTTAAAGATGAAAATACAGGTAAAGATATGCCCCAAAATGTATTGGAGGAAGATGTAGAAAACTGCAGATGGGTGCTCAAAGACGACCAACCCGAAAAAAATAAGATTCTCAAAGATCATGCCGATGGCGATGAAGGCACCAGCAGCTATAAACAGACCCTTACCGGCATTACAAACCTATATGATTTGGATAAAACAAAAGAAAAAGGTAAAGATCCGAAACTCTATATAGAAGGAGTAGGTTCTATTCCTTATGGGGAAGATGATGTGCTGTTGGGAGCAGGTTTGGGTTGGACAAAGGACATAGACTCAAAAGTTACCAAAGCTATGGCGGAAATCTTAGGAAAAGTAAGAGATGGAATAGATATGGAAGAAGAGTGTGTGGAGGAAGTTACCGTGTGTGTAATGGGTTTTAGCCGTGGAGCAACTACTTCGCGCTATTTTGTATCCCTGCGCGAGCGGTTGGCCATGCATGCCCTGACTTCCGCCGCCAATGTGGTATTCAAATTTCTGGGATTGTTCGATACCGTGTCATCTGTCATGAAAAAACACCCATTTCAGGATTCGAATGTCGAAAGATACAACCTCACAGTAGGCAGCCGGGTACAAAAGGTGGTGCAGCTGGCGGCAGGAGACGAATACCGCGAAAAATTTCCTTTGACAGATATCACGAGTTCCATCGATGCCGGTGTAGGTTATGAATTGACGTTGCCGGGCGACCATTCGGATATAGGCGGCGGTCATAAAAATTATCACCTGGTAGAAAATAAACAAGGGCTGGAAGTCCCTGTACCCGGGCTCAAAGAAAATATGTATAAACCTACATCGTTTGTGGACAAACTAATCGAACAAGGATGGTATTCGGAGAAGGACATTATAAAAAGAGACAAAATGTATATATCCCAGGGTCCCAATTTCCCTCCCCGTTATGTGGATTATACAGCCGTAGAGCGTACGATATGGAACAGCTACCGCTACATCCCTCTGGGAATTATGATTGATTTTGCCGCCATGTACGGCGAAATACCGTTTGATAAAGGTTTGCAAGAAGAAAATTATTCTGTTCGGTCTCCTTTATTGCTTTCCGTAAAGAATACGTTGCATAATTTTGCTTTATCTAACGACGGGGCGCGTAGTGTATCGGCATACGATCTGATTCAGGGGGAAAAACTGAGACAACTCCGCAACCGTTATATTCACTTGTCGGCGAAGAAAGAAGGAGGGCAGAGTGGTTTTACAGCCTGGGTATCGGCAACCGGAAGATACAAAAAAGGAAAACCTGACAGGGAAATAATTCCCGGATAGTAAAATAAAGCAGATGAAAAAAGAGATGAAAAAAATATTGCTTTTTGGTTTAGTATTTAGTATAAACTTATTATTATCATGTAGCGAAATGAAAGAAAAAAAATACAAATTCGATGCCCGTCCTTCCGTACCGGATGGTTATCCGGCCGAGGCCGTATTCGGAGGTATGGTGGGCGAGGCGCATATCGACCACGGCAGTTATTTGGAATCGGGCTGGGGAAGAAGTGGTTCTATAGTAGTCATCGGCGATGGCATGCATCCCCTGCCCGACAGCATCCGGGTACGCTTTTTCTCATACATCGATAATAAGTTTTACCACAAGGAATCATACCCTTTGCCCCAGGAGCGGATAAAAGAACTGCTTGAGATGAGTTATAAAGACAACACTATCGGGGAATATAGATATACTACTTTCCAGGTCAGCCTTGCTCCCGGCGGCTGGGTGACAGTCTGGCTGAGCGGCGGCTTAGGCCAGATAGAACTGTTATCTTTTCAGGCGGATGAAGCTCCTGACTGGAGTTACGAGAAAGCTTTTCCGGGGCGTAAATCGAGCCGGGAAAAATTTGTCGAAATAAGGAGGAGCGATATGTACAGTTTTGTACAGCAGGAAATAGCCGAAAACCGCATTCCTTACGATTACTGGAAGCGGCTGAGTAAGAAATACCAATGGAAGCTCACTACTAATGATCCCGGATTCGAAGTATACAGATACGGTTCAGACTTCATCAATATAGAACGGCGCAGATCCTGGACAGAGCCAAATTGGCTAACCGAACTGAATGAAAAAGCTATACCAAAAGATTTGTTTTTTCTATTGCGCCATGATAAAGACCCGGTCCGTTACAAAGTACATCTGTATCTGGTAGAACCTAGGGATCAAAACAATAAAGATCAGGAAGGTCAGACCTATCGGGAAATGACCCGTACCCGCTGCCTGATGGATTTGTTCGATAAGTTCTATGCCGAAGCCGGCGATGAGGAAGTCAGCCTGATGGTCGAGTTTAATGATTCCATGACCGCAGCACAGGTAAAACTAAAGACAGCCGCCAAAGAACAGGTGATAGACGGCTGCCGTGTCCGGGGAATCTGGGATTCGGACAGTTCAAGGTCCGGTGACTGGTGAAGTATCATACTCGGAATGTGCAGAAGCCGATCCGCTGGTAAGCAAATCACTCAATCCGGCAGTGCCTGCAGCCGATATCTGGGAAGATAAAAGGGAAATAACAAACATTTTATAAAATGATGGGAAGATTCGCATCTTTAATTTTAAACTAAACTGTTAAATTGATACAGTTTATACCGCTTGGTGAAGTATATTTTAGTAAAAACCGATGTTTGGTTTGTAAATTTTTTATATCTAACGTTAATTTGTCAGCCTGGGCATTCCCTGAGACGAACTTTTAAAAACCGCGAGTGTTATATAAATCAACAACGGATGATTGGATTCGATAATATGAACTTTACAATAGATTAGAAATTAAACAACAGAACTATGCAAAAAAAATTTTTATCATTTGCTTTTGTAGCAGCTATGCTATTTACAGGTGCTGCATTCACTTCGTGTAGTGACGATGATGACGATGACGTATTCTACGACACCGAATCACTCATTACATTCGAAAACGTAGTACCTATGAAAGAATTTGTACAATACGGAACATTCAGGGGAACCGATCAGCCTGTAATTTTACCCGGCCAATCTGTAAGTTTCCAGTTTTATGCGGGTAAAGGACAGCGGTTGATGTTCGCTACTATGTACGGATATTCGAACGATATGTTCTTCGCGCCCGAAAATCCGGGTTTACAACTATTCAATGATAATGGTACCGCTATAACCGGAGATGTTTCTTCACAGATACATTTGTGGGACAACGGAACCAGAATCAATGTACAGCCTGGTCCTAACATCGACCATCCCGGTGCTGTAGAGGTAGGTAATGTTACCAAAATCGAAACGGAAGATGCACAGGGCAATCTTTACCGCGCTGCGTCTGAACTTATGAAACTTAATCTGGCTTACGATGCGGCTACTTCTCAGTTTACGCTGACAATCACCAATGCTTCTAATACAGCAGGAAATGGAATCAATGAAACTCCGTTTTCACCGGGTGTTTGGGCAGTATCTAATATGATAGACGGAAAACTTGCAAAAGAAGAACCGTTCTTCAAAGCCGGTGAAAAATCTTCTGTTCAGTTAACAGCATTGGCCGAATCAGG
>DQAM01000203.1 GCA_003523545.1 Dysgonomonas sp. | reverse complement strand
GGTTAACAATGCCTCCCGAATCTGATAGGTAAAAGATTTTGAGCTTGGATGTGCATATACAATAAATATGTCCATGATTATGTCAAAAACTTTTTATTATTCAAATTGTCTATTCAAAAACGCTACTATTTCTTCAACCGCTTCGGGATGTTGCTTGATTAACTCGGAGGAATGCCCATTTTCGACTATATAGAGTTCTGATTCGATTTGTTTGTCTTGTAAAAACATATGGAATGCTTTTGCTTCATCAAATTTAACCGCGCGGTCATTCTTTGCATGAACAATCAGTGTAGGCGGATATCCTGTTTTTATGTTGTTAGTTAAGGTGTATTTTCCCAGTTTCTCAGGTTCTTTTGCCGGATCAAAGCCAAAGATTTCATACAATGCTAATCCATTCTTTCCAAGCTGCCGCCAGAGATCCATTCGCGAGGCATAATCACCATGTGATACGATGGAGCCTTTCCATGTGTCATTCAATAAACTTAAATCAGCGGGTTTAATGCCTTCTGTCGAGAAGCCAGTAGGTGCGGAGATGGAAATAATAGCATTGGGTGCATAATGTGGCTCAAATCCTGTGGAAAGAGCCAGATATCCGCCTGCCGATCCGCCTCCTACCGCAACCTTATTTGTATTTATATTAAAACTTCCTTCTCCTTTATCTTTTATCCAGGTGATGACATCGCGCACATCTTCAAGGATTCCATCCAGTTTTGTTCCCGGAGCCAATCGGTAGTCTGCTGATACAACGGCAATGTTGTTGGCGAGGAGTTTATCTCTAATGAGTTCCTCCAGCCCCTGATTACGGTTCCCAAATATGAATCCTCCACCGTGAAAGTAAATCAGAACCGGTGTTTTATTATTTGATTCAGGTAAATATATAGTTGCCATAATATCATGGCCGTTAACCGATTTGTATTTAAATTCATATTTAAGTCTTTGCTCTTCCTGAGAAAATACATTTATGGAGCAGAGCAACAAGCATCCGATTAATAGAAAGTACTTTATGTTCATATTATCTTTATTTAAATTTTCTGGCATCTTAATAAAACTCTCTTATCCAACATTTCCTCCGATTCTATTGTAAATATTTGAAAACTGCACCTCCCGTTCTTTACCTAATCGCATACGTTTTATGGCTTTTATTTCACCTTCTCCGGTTTCTTCTAAAAACTTGCGGGCGGTATGGTTTTCCTGTGGAATAACAACACGATCATTATCTTTCAGATGCAATTTCAACAGTTCGATACCTGCTGTTTCTGTACCGGCAATAATTAATCCTTCACCGAATGTCGGCATATAATATCCCTCTACAGTATCATTTTTATAGTATACCAAGCAGTTCTCCAAGTGTTCTTCCAGATGCATCATTCTATCTTCGCCGGAAACGGCCTTATCAAGAACTCTTACTTGCTCCATATATTTTTCTTCATACTGACGGATAGAATCCGATATAACCCAGTCCCTTTTAACCACATTTGTATGGAAGAGATATTCTGTTTCAGTAACAAATCCCACTTTTCGATAGACAAACTCTCCGAGTTCTGTAGCAATCAGGTACATTGTTGTACAATCATTTTGTTCCGCATTTTCAATCAGCGCACGTGTAATCTTTTGGCCGATACCATTACACCGATAAGCGGAATCAACAATTATGTGTGCTAGCCACGCAACATCGTGATGGATAACTATACATCCAAGACCAATAATTTTATCTTCAACTGTTACTTTTATCGGAAAACAGAATGGCGACTTGCTGTAATATTCAAAAACAGGTATTATATCTACCCAGCCTTCCGGTTGTAGGTGAGATAATGAAGGTATATCAATTGTTTTTATAGTTTCAATTTTCATGTATTAATCGTCAATCGTTTTTAATATCTCATCCATAATCAATTTCGGTTCCTCCAAATAAATATAATGTGAACTTTTATCGGTTATGATATGATGGAGGTTATTGTGGTCATTCTCTAATTGCTTATTTAATCTCAAATGAACCTCAAAAGCCCTTTTATTAAACTCGACAAACCTTTCTTCTATCTCTACTTCCTTTATCGAGGTAAATAAATATACTGGAATATCCGAGGGTATGGGATACTTTTCATCGTACTTCATCACTTCCAAATTAAAACCTATTTCATCAGCAGCTCCGGGAGGTACTTGGCTTATCAGGTTGTTCCAGTTACTCACATAATCATCCCACACCTCTTCTGTTACAGCTGCTTTAAGTTCTTTATAAAACAGTTCATGATAAGCATCGACTAAAAAAAGCGCTTTAACTTTCTGTGGAAATAATTCCGTATATTTTCTAACTATATATCCGCCGATGGAATGACCAACTAAAATAACAGGAGTATTTACATTCAATCTATTGATTATCATATCAAGTTCCCCGGTCATTGAACCAATATTTTTACTGTTCGGTATATAATCAGAATTACCAAGACCGCTTCTGTCATAGGAAATAACTCTTGCATGGTTTGATAGCTGATTCTGTAAATCCGTCCATGTTTCCAAACCGAGTGTTGCTCCCGAAACCAAAACAATCGTGATTTTATCAGAACCGGTATCACGGTAATATATTTTACTCCCGTTGTTTTCTATATACTCTATCTCTTTATTTTGAATGTCTTGCGCCATGGTAGATTGATTGAACATCAAAAACATAACCGCAAAGCAATAACATTTTATCATATTAATTATTTTCATTTATGCTGGATATTAGTGACTGAATTATCTTTCTCTATTTTATTGCCATAATTTCTCATGTTCTACCCGTTGCCCGTCATCTGTCGAATATTCTTCTAAAGAGTTTTCTTTACTCTGTATGCATAGATATACCATTTCTTCATTGGATGTATTGCAGAAACTTCTTATACCTTCAGGAGCAACTCTTACAACACTTCCTTCTTTTATAGGAAAACAATCATCGTCTACCTGATAATAACCTGAACCTTTTAGTATGATATATGTCTCTTCATCATCGGTATGGATATGAAAATATCCCACTTCTTTATTGGGCGGTATTCTCGAAACAGAAACTTCTGTGCCCGTGGAATCCGTAGCTTCTTTAAGAAATACTTTCCCTGTAACTGTTTTCCCATTTATCGGATGGATGTAGGAGTAATTCCGCAAATCACTCAAACTGCCGATATCAACAGCGGTATGGTTCTTATTTTTTGAAATTACTTTAATTTGTTTCTCTGTTTTCATAAGCTGTTATGTATGGTTCGTAAAATTAGCAAATATTTGAAAAACAGACACTATAATCCCTTAAACTATGAATTACAGTAGGATTAATATAATCCTACACAATACCTGATTTATACCTGAATTAGGTATTTCCTTTTTTATGCTTATTCACGTGCATTTTTAGCCTATTGCAGATAAAATAGCCTTCTTTTTCAAAGGTTTTAGAGTCTTGAATATTGACTATTCATCATTATCTTATTGTCAATCAATAAAATAAAAGAAATTCAATAAAAATGCTACCTAACTTAGGTATATCCTATGAAATTGGCATTTTCATACTTCCGATCTTTACATCGTATTATTTTTCTGAGATCATTATGGATAATAAAAAAAGTTTTGAGGAGTGGATGCAAATCATATTGGGACGTTTTGACAAAATAGACAAAACGCTTGATAGAATGAATAAACTAAAAGAATGTTTCGATGGAGAGACTCTCCTTGATAATCATGATTTATGCAAACTTCTTGGTGTTACCAAAAGAACCATTGCAAGGTATCGCCAGAAGAAATTACTGCCATATTATACTTATGATAATGGAAGGGTATATTACAAAGCATCCGAAGTCGAGCAATTCATGATTAAAAAAGGTAAGTTATGAGTTACATTGAAGTCAAAGAAGAAACATTGAATAGGCTACTTGAAGTTGGCGAAAAACTTTCTTCAAAGCTATTAAGTCTACTAATTGATCAAGAGATGAAAAGTCATAATACTTGGCTTGACAATCAGGATACATGTATTCTACTGAAGAAATCGAAGAAACAATTATATTATCTGCGCAATTCAGGCAAGTTAGCCTATTTCAAGCTGGACAATAAAGTTTATTATAGGGCAGCTGATATTCAGGAATACATTGAAAAACAAAAGAAACAATAATCTATGGAGAACCCATTCAACTTAAAAGAGCAAAAAATTCAAAATCTGACAGTTTCATTACAACAAGTCATTGACGAATTTGATAAATTCGATACCTCGTTCAGAAATTCTTTATTAAATGAAAAGTTTCTAACCGATGCCGATCTGGCTGAATTATTGCACATAGATCGGCGGACACTTAAACGGTATAGGCAAGCAGGTAAAATACCATATTACAAATTAAACGGAAAAATCATTTATAAAGAATCTGAAATCTATCAGTTGTTAGAAAATAATTTTCACCCGGCTTATGCATTATGAGGTTCGTTTAGCGATGGTACACTTTCCGCTTAACATTGATACCCTTTCTGTTTAACGACAAATGGCTTTTAGCTTAATGACAGCAATCCCGCATTGCATCATAGTTATTTTTTACTAGTTCTATAATAGTTCCTTTATTCTATAAATAATCACGAAAATGTTTGATATATAAAACATAAATCTTATTTTTGTGCAAAATATAAATCTGCATGAAGAGTAAAGGAATGACATTATTACCCCGCTTAGGTAAAATCCTTGAAGAGACAGGTGAAAACATAAAATTAGCCCGTCTCAGGCGAAATCTTACCATGGGGCAAGTTTCAGAACGCGCAGGAATCTCCCGTTCTACCTTATGGCAAGTAGAAAAAGGACTTCCTTCTGTTTCTTTTGGTGTTTATGCTCAGGTATTGTTTGTGCTTGGCTTGGAGAAAGATATACTTAAACTTGCCGGAGACGATATACTGGGAAGAAAATTACAGGATGCCGAATTGCTTTTGGGCCGTAGTTCCTCAAAGAAATAAATTATGGGAGATTCGACAAAAAATATATATGTGTATGCCGATTGGGTAGATTTAAACCATCCGCATTTTATGGGAACCCTAACTGCAAATCAGATCAGGGGAAAAGAAATATTTTCTTTCCAGTATGATGATGAGTGGCTAAAATCAGGCAAAGCAAAAATACTTGATCCTGACCTGTCGCTTTTTTCAGGATTCCAACATCTACGAGATGAAAAACTGAATTTTGGAATGTTTCTTGATTCCTCTCCTGACAGATGGGGGCGCGTCTTAATGAAACGTCGTGAAATAGCTTTGGCAAAACAAGAAGAGAGAAAGGCAAGAACCTTATTTGAGTCGGATTTTTTACTTGGAGTTTATGATCCTCTCCGTATGGGTGGTTTACGTTTTAAAACGGATAAAGAGGGAGACTTTTTAGATAATAATACAAATTATGCTACTCCTCCATGGACTTCGATAATAGAGCTTGAAAGTGCCAGCCTTCAGTACGAAAAA
>DQAM01000030.1 GCA_003523545.1 Dysgonomonas sp. | reverse complement strand
ATTTACAGCTAATAATATATTAATATATAGAGAAAATTCCTCCTGTAAATTGAAGGAAAGCCATGTTAGGCGAATTATAAATTAAAAGAGATTATCGGATGATAATCAAAAATATGACATTTAAAGAATTAAACATTATCGAGCCTGTATTGAAGGCTTTAGAAGAGAAGGGATATACAATCCCTACGCCTGTACAGGAACAGGCAATTCCTGTAGCAGTAAAAGGAAAAGATATTTTAGGATTAGCACAGACTGGTACAGGTAAAACCGCAGCTTTCGCGATTCCCATCATACAGCAATTGTATAATAATAAAGAAAAAGGAATGAGAAGGCGAATCAAGGCACTCATCCTTACGCCTACACGCGAATTAGCTATACAGATAAATGATTGTCTTAAAGATTATACGAAATATACAGGATTGCGTCATTGCGTAATATTCGGTGGGGTAAAGCAACAAGCGCAGGTCAATGACTTACGGTCGGGAATAGATATTCTCGTAGCGACTCCGGGACGTTTACTCGATTTGATGAACCAGGGTTATATTCATCTCGATGCGATCCGTCACTTTGTTCTCGACGAAGCCGACAGGATGCTGGATATGGGTTTTATACACGATATTAAACGCTTGTTGCCCAAATTGCCTAAAGAGAAACAAACATTATTGTTTTCTGCAACTATGCCTCAGACGATAGCTTCTCTTTCGCGTTCCTTGTTAAATAATCCGGCAAAAGTAGAAGTGACACCTGTTTCATCGGTAGTTGAAACGGTAGAGCAATATTTATATTATGTGGAAAAGCAAGATAAAAAAGACCTGCTGATAAACTTATTAGGCAAGGACAGGAAAAAATCGGCGCTTATTTTTTCACGTACCAAACATGGAGCAGATAAGATAGCACGACTGCTCTGTAAAGCCGGTATCGGTAGCGAAGCCATTCATGGCAATAAGACACAGAATGCAAGGCAGAGGGCTCTCACTAATTTCAAATCGAACAGGACTCGTGTACTCATCGCTACAGATATTGCGGCAAGGGGAATTGACATAGATAAACTCGAATTGGTTATAAACTATGATTTACCTGATGTTCCCGAAACCTATGTTCATCGCATAGGACGTACAGGACGGGCTGGAAATACAGGCACAGCCCTGACATTCTGCGCGCAGGAAGAGAAAGTGATGTTGAGAGACATCCAGAAACTTACAGGTAAGAGGTTGCTGTTAGCGACTATATAATAAAAATACATTCATTAAAATACTAACATTATGGCAAAAGACCAAAATTCCACAAACAGCAAAAAAGATACGGAGATATCTCGATTTGGTAAAAATGTGGCTCACACACAAGCTGAAAACCTGCTGAGTGAGATTAAAGAAAAATCAGGAGAAATGATACTGGTTACGATAAGCCCCAGAACAACCATCGAACTGCCCGCCTATCTGACCCAGGCTGAAAGGGATGCCCGGGTGGCAAATTATATCAAATTGCATAAATCGAAGATATAAATCCACAATATGTATATATAAACAGAAGATTACGGTCTTCTGTTTTTTTTGTATCCAATACAAACATCTTAATTCTAAAATCAATTACCACACAAAGACTTATCATCTTACTCCCTTATTAAATTAATTTCTATCTTTATTTATCGATAATAACACCTCGTTTACTGAAATGTGGCAATGTTAAATTTTTATTTTTTTACATTTGAAAGTTCTATTATCAGATAAAAAGGCATAAATTGAGAATCAGTATAGAGATGGAGAAAAGTGAATGATTAGATATATATTTAGATTATTTCTGATAAAGGTTTTGTGTATTTGTCCTGTTTCAACTTTTAGCCAGCAGATAAGCCATCTGGGGGTAAATGACGGTTTAAGCGGAAGGCAGACATTCAATATAGTACAGGATAAGAAAAAGTTCTTATGGGTATCTACCCGGCTGGGTGTAGACAGGTATGACGGGGTATCTGTCAGGAATTACCGCATGAATATACTCGAAGGCGGTACTATCCCCATCCGCTCGGTTAGGGTGTTACTCGATAATAAGGGTGATTTATGGGCATATACAGACAGGGGAACCATATATAAATACGATGATTTATCAGATGATTTCATTTGTTATCTCGACCTGAAAATGTATATAAAATGGATGTATCTGGATTCATCGAACCGGATTTGGGTACTCAATCATACTGATATTGGATTTGTAGAAGACGATTCGGTGACATTTCTTAATAAGCAAAAGCTACAAGGAGATTCGTATAAATCTATCGTCACTTTCGATGATAATCATTTTCTCCTGCTGACTAATCAAAGCATATATAAATATAATATTGCCGGCGATACCAAATATCCTGTTATAAATCCTGCTGTATTGGCAGAAAAAAACATGCAGGTAGAAACTTGTCTTTACGACAATGAATCGCAGTGTCTGTGGATCGGTTCTATCAATAAAGGCTTGTACAGATATTCTTTTAAAGATAATAATCTTATCCATATAGACGATCGGCGCCTGTGGTATCATCCGGTATTATCTCTAGAGAAACTGGACGAAGATTATATCCTCATCGGAACGGACGGATTCGGTGCATGTCTTCTCAATACAAATACCTTACAAATAGAGAAAGTATATAATCAGCACGGTAGCAACGAAAACTATATTCGGGGCGACGGTATATACCATATATTCAAAGACGAAGAGAACAGGGTTTGGCTATCCACGTTTTCGGATGGAGTGTACATATTCAACTACAATAAATACGGTTTCCATACCATAAAGTACGAGAAAGGAAACGACAATTTCCTGAGCCGGAACGTTATCTGTGATATTCTGGAAGATTCGAGCGGTAATATGTGGTTTGCAACCAACAACGACCTTTGCTTGTGGGATAAAAAGCAGGACAAATGGATACGCCTTCTCGATTCGAGAAATATACTTACCCTTTATGAGGATTCCCGACAGAATATATGGGCGGGTACTTATTCATCCGGGGTGTATCTTTTGAAAAAGAACGGCGATATCATTAATAATTACGTAACGACAACAAAGGCAGATAATAGTATAGGTACTAATTTTGTGTATGCGATATTCGAAGATTCGCAAGGCAATATCTGGTTCGGAGGGAAAAAAGGACATCTGACAAAATTCAATTATGCGACGAATTCTTTCACGCAGGGGGGCATTAGCCAGATAAACCATATCATCCAGAATGACCAAAACACATTATTTATATCTTCTGAATACGGTGTATACAGTATGGATATACATTCGGTGAAACAAGCCCAGCTTCCTTTTAACAAAAGCTTGAAAAGCAAATACATAAGCGATATGTATCAGGAGTCCGATTCTATTCTTTGGCTTGCCACTTATGGAGACGGGCTGAACAGATGCAATATATATACAGGAAGCATCACCAGTTTTACACAGTCCGAAGGTCTTCCCTCCGATATTATTTATGCATTTGAAACTGATAATTCGGGAAATATCTGGTTCAGTTCCGAGAATGGAATAGGATGCTTCAATATGCAGACTTATCAGGTTACCAACTATTCTACAACAGACGGTATATCTAGTAATCAGTTCAGGCAGTTGTCCAAAGCTAAAACGCAAAACGGAGAGATATATTTCGGATCGTATGACGGGGTAACCTGGTTCAATCCGGAAGATATTGTAAAGAAACAGGAAAAAGCACATCTTTTTTTGGAAGATTTCCGCTTGTTTAATAAAATCATATTACCGGGAGAAAATGGTTCGCCCCTTTCCGCACCGGTAGATGCAACGAACAGGATAAACCTGAATTATAAACAGCATTCTTTTTCTGTTAATTTTACCGCTATCGATTTTTCGACAAATAAGACACGTCGTTATATGTGGATGCTCGAGAATATGGATCAGAACTGGATCGGACCGACAACCGAACATATAGCCAACTACACCAATCTGGCCCCCGGCAATTATATATTTAAAGTAAAATACCTGGATAACAATAATAACGTACTCGACGAACGTTCTATAAATATATCGGTTGCACCGCCTTTCTGGAATACTTTGTGGGCAAGGCTTCTGTTTACCCTTTTCCTACTCGTGATAGTATATTTCATATACAGATATGCGGAACAACAACTCAAGAAAAAGCAATCGCAGGAAAAAATAAGATTTTTCATTAATACGGCTCACGATATACGCACGCCTCTTACTCTCATAAGCGGACCGATATATGAACTGAAAGAACAGATACCTTCTTCGGGTAAAACGGATTATCTGATGGAACTTATCACCTCTAATCTGAGCAAGCTGAACAATATGTTCTCCCAGCTTCTCGATTTTCAGAAAGCGTATGAGTCTCTGAACCGTTTAATAATTAAAAAACGAGACCTGAAAAAATACCTGAATGAAAAACTAGTGTATTGGAAATTATCGGCACAGAAAAAAAATATTTCTTTCGATCTGATACTTCCGGAAGAAAATATAGAAGAGTGGTTCGATATCGAAAAGATAGACAAAATATTGGATAATCTGGTTTCGAATGCTATAAAGTATACGAAGGAGGGAGGGGATGTAAAAGTCATACTTTCGGTAACGGGTAATTCCTGGAAAATATCAGTCACCGACAATGGTATAGGAATATCCAAACAAGATCAGAAAAACTTATTCAAAAGATTTTACCGGGGAAGCAACGCCGTAAACTCGCAGGTGTCGGGTTCGGGATTGGGACTTCTGCTGGTACAAAAATACGTAACATTGCACAAAGGCGAAATCGGTGTAAACAGTGTGGAAAATCAAGGATCGGAATTTTATATCCAGTTCCGGAGGGGAAATAAGGTTTATGAGAATAACATTTTACTCGATGAGCAAAATATTCCTATATATAACGAAAATGAAGATTCCTCTTCTGATTATGACTCCGATACATTAAGGTTGAAAATCCTGATTGTGGAAGACAATGACGACCTGCGCTCATATATGAAATTATCTTTATCGTCCTACTATCAAATATATACCGCGGAAAATGGCGCCGTTGCATGGGACAATATCCTGAAAATAAATCCGGATATCGTTATATCGGATTTGCAGATGCCCGAAATGGATGGATTCGAATTATGTAAAAAAATAAAGAATACATTCGAAACCTCCCATATACCTATAATAATGCTCACTGTAATTAATGACAAGGAGCATGTCGAAGAAGGGTTCACGATGGGAGTAGACGATTACATAGAGAAGCCTTTCGATATCAAATATCTCCGCCTTAAAATAAATAATATCGTCCAGAACAGGAAAATTCTACGCCAGAAGTTTTTGGGAATAGATAAAGAGAAAATGCAGGCCTCCGACCTGCTGAATGAAAACGAATTAAATAATAAATTTATAGAAAAAGCGACCGCAATAGTCGAGACAAATATATCTAATCCGCATTTTTCCATCTCTGATTTCTCGAAAGAAATGGGACTCAGCCGTACACTTCTTTATTCCAAATTCAGTTCGGTAACGGGATATACTCCTAACGATTTTATTAAAATAGTGAGGATGAATAAAGCAATATCCTATTTCAAAGAGAAAAAATATTCCATCAATGAAGTAGCATTTATGGTAGGTTTTGAAGAGCCTGCATACTTCAGTACGAGTTTTAAAAAGATTTTCGGTAAATCACCCAAGCAATTTATCGACGAAAATATTTTATAACTAACTAATGTAACATTCAATGAATTAAATCATTGTACTATTTTATAAGTATAATGGACAAGATTATAAGCCCCTTTTTCAGACCTTACTTAGCTTTGTAGCAAGTTAATTTAAAAATCTATTATTACCATGCAGAAAAGAAAAATTCTACTTTTTTTGCTTTTGATTACTACTATGGTAATTAATGCTCAGACAAGCAAAATCCCAATTTCAGGTACTGTGACGGACGAGAATAATGAACCTCTCATAGGGGTCAGTGTTTCCGTTGTAGGACAGCCTATAGGTACTGCTACCGACATCGAAGGTAAGTATTCTCTGGAAGTTCCGGCTTCTTCCTCTATTACGTTTTCCTATTTGGGTTATGTATCCCAAACTATCCGGCTTGCTTCCGGAAGTGTCATTAATGTCGTTATGAAAGCCGATAACAAACTGCTCGATGAAGTGGTTGTAGTAGGCTATGGCGTACAAAAGAGGAGGGACGTGACCGGTTCGGTTATGTCGGTGAAGCCTGCCGATCTCGAAAACATGCCTAATGTGAATATTGTACAATCCCTGCAAGGCAAACTTCCCGGATTGAATATTATCAATACCGGAACCAGTGCGGAAGGAAGCACTAAGATGAGGGTAAGGGCACAGAACTCGATCAATGCAGATGCAGGTCCGCTGATTGTTTTGGACGGGATTCAATACGAAGGATTTATATCGGAAATAAATCCGAACGACATCGAATCTATCGAGGTATTGAAAGACGCTTCATCGGCCGCTATTTATGGAGCCATGGCCGCTGGAGGAGTATTGTTGATAACTACCAAGAAGGGTGAAGTGGGTAAAACCAACATATCCTTCAATACAACTTTCGGTATTACCAATATTATCAACCGTCCCGATATGATGGATGCCACGCAGTTCTATAACTTCAAAAAAGTAAGAACAGGCATCAGTCCTTTCGAAACGGAACAGTTTGAAGCCGGAGTAAATACCGATTGGCTTGACCACGCTATGCAGACCGGATTCAGCCAGGAGTACAACCTGACCATATCGGGTGGTAGTGAAAAAACAAGGTATTACGTATCAGGAAATGTGTCCCGTGTAGAAGGAGTTGCCAAAAACGACCAATTCAACCGCTATACCTTGCGCTTGAATCTGGATACTCAGATCAACCCGTGGTTAAAATATGGAACCAATACCGTATTGGGTTACCACGACCGTCCGGGCGAAAAAGCCAATATCAGCAATGCCATGAGGATGAATCCTCTTACGTCTCCTTACGATGAGAACGGCAATATACAGTTGCAACCCAACACCGACGACATGAGTGTTACGAATCCTCTCGAAGGTCTTAACATCCAGAAAGAAGATGTCGCACGCAGTGTGAATACCATAAACTATATTCAGATCGATTTTCCTTTCCTGAAAGGATTGTCGTTCAAAACAATTGCCGGATATAACTTCCGTTCGCGACTAATAGAAAGCTATAAATCTTCGACTGCCACTCTCGAAGGGCAGAGCAAAAAAGGCGTAGCTGTCGTCAACAACCAGTACAAGCAGGACTGGTCTATCGAAAACATATTGAATTATAACCATCAGTTTGGGCTGCACAGTCTCGATTTGACAGGGGTTTATACATCGCGCGAATATGTTACTAAATATCATGACAATACGGGAGTCGGTTTCCTCGGAGATTATATGACCTATTACCAGTTCAAATTGGCGACTACCCTTACACCGAGCGATACCTATAATAAGGAGACAGCTTTGTCACAATTGTTCCGCGTAAACTATAATTACGACAGCAAGTACCTGTTTACATTCTCGCTCCGCCGTGACGGTTTCTCATCTTTTGGTGAAAATAACAAATATGGAACGTTTCCTTCGGTTGCTTTAGGATGGAACATGGAACGCGAATCCTTTATGGAATCACTATATGGCTCGACAGGTCTAAACTGCGTCTCTCTTACGGGGAAAGTGGTAATCAGGCCATAAACGCTTATGAAACTATGCCGACCATGTCTAATGAATATTATCTGGACAACAGCGGTAATCCCCTGGTAGGATTCTACCCGAATAAACTGGCTGACCCGACTTTAAGCTGGGAAACAACACGCCAGTTCAACATGGGATGGGATTTTTCATTCCTTAAAGGGCGGATTTTCGGTTCTGTGGATGTTTTCTTTGCCAATACGTTCGATTTGTTATTGAACAAAAAGATACCTCAGATTAACGGAGTTAACTCTATCCGTCAAAATATTGGAAAAACAAAAAGCCGGGGTATCGAATTCGCCTTGTCGACCCTCAATATTAAAAACGACGATTTCACATGGCGTACCGATTTTAATATCTCCCACAGCAAAAATGAGATTGTAGATGTAGGTTTGTTCGACGAAAACAGAAATCCGGTTGATAATGTTGCCAACAGATGGTTTATCGGTCAGCCTATCGGAGTAGTATATGCTTATAAGTTCGACGGGATATGGCAGGAAACAGATGATATCCTGAATTCCCACATGCCCGAAGCCCGCCCCGGCGATGTAAAAGTGGTAGACTATAACGGCGACGGTAAAATTACTACCGACGATATGCATATCATCGGCCGGAAAGACCCTGATTACAGGATAGGTTTGATGAATACATTTACCTACAAGGGTATTTCTTTGAGCTTCTTCTTCAATGCCGCACACGGTGTTACGCGTTATACCGAATATATGAATACTTATTTTGATGGAAAAACCAACATCCGCCAGCGCGAATGGTGGACTCCCGAAAACCGGATAAACACTTATCCTGCCAATAGGGACGATTCTAATCCGTACGGAATAAACTACTTCGGAAAAACCAATGATGCTTCTTACATCCGCCTCAGCGACATCTCTGTCGGTTATTCTCTTCCGAAATCAATTACCGGAAAATTGGGAATATCCAGGCTGGAACTATTCGGAAACGTAAAGAATGTATTTACATTGACAGACTATATAGGACTCGATCCCGAATTCGATTTGGATTATGGAGTTCCTCAAACCAGAACATTCATGTTCGGATTCCGTCTTGGATTATAATCTCTAAAATATAATATTGATATGAAAAAGATAACCCATATAATAATAGCATTAGCAATACTTGTTTTATATACAAGTTGTAGCGACAGTTTTCTCGACGAGAAAGCAAAAGACGAAACCTATGCTGATAACCTGTTCGAAGATCTAAACGGATTCCTTTCAGCCAAATATGCCCTTCTGCATTTTCCACGCCACGAACGCCGTGAGCCGATACAGTCTGCCGAACTGGGAGTAATATGGAAAATAGGGACAGATGTGGCCTGGGCCAATACCGAACTATCCTGGACACGGGGACTCAATCAATATACAAAAGCGGATCTGACTTCTACTATGCAGTTCCTCAATGGCGACGTAACCGATCCGAGCGGCCGTCCCGGAATCTTCCTTATACTTTACAGATGTATAAATTCTGCCAACCTGATCATCTCGAGAGCCGAGAAACCGGGTGTAAACTGGATGGGCGGATCTCCCGAAAAAGACGAAGCCAATAAGAACGAAATCATAGCACATGCCAAACTGATTAGGGGCTGGGCGTACCGCCACCTTATTATGACATTCGGCGATGTACCGAAAAGTGTAGATGAGATTACGGGAGAGAATTACCGCGACGACTGGGAAAGAAATTCTGTGGAAGAAATTCAGGCACAGATGGAAGAAGATTTCCTGTATGCAGAACAGTGGCTTCCTGATAATTCGAAAGATGTGACCCGTCTGTCTAAAGTAATAGCCCAGCATTACCTGGCCGAACTATACCTTTGGCAGGGAAGGAATGCCGAAGCGGAAGCAAAGGCAAAGGCGGTTGTAGATAACCCTAACTACAGGCTGATTACAGAACGTTACGGCGTAAAGAAGAATCAGCCGGGATGTCCTTTTATGGATCAGTTTTACGATGGAAATATCCTGCCTTCTCAAGGCAATACCGAAGCGCTTTGGGTATTCCCTAATTCCGAAGTGGACAACCTGTTAGGTAGATATTCCAACAGCATGCGCCGTACATGGGTTTCGGCATACAATAACCTTAATGTAGCTTATTCACCCGAATACGGCGGACGCGGTATCGGCCGTGCGGCAATTACGGCATGGGTATTCTCGATTTATGAAGATGAAGATGACCGTTTCAGTGAACATGCTATACGTAAGTCGTATGTTACACGCGATGGTAAAACAGTAGTCTGCGATATGGACAAATCGAAAATGACGACTAATAACCACAAATGGGCAAGCACCCGCAAATGGGACTGGACTTTCGATGATCCAAGCCGTTACGGAGAATCATATTCTTTTGCCGACCAGACATATTTGAGGCTTGCCGATACATACTTATTGCTTGCCGAGGCTTTGCATCAGCAAGGAAAAAACAGCGAAACAGACGGAGCAGCCTTCTACATAAATGAAATCAGGAAGCGCTCGAATGCTACGCCGATTACTGCGGGAGATGTAACCATCGATTTTATTCTCGACGAACGCGCCCGTGAACTGGTAACCGAAGAGAACCGCCGTGAAACTCTGGTGCGTACGGGTAAACTCATAGAACGTACCCGCAAATACAATCATATAGCTTCGGGCGAAAGAAACGGAGGAGCCGGTATACAAGATTACAATGTATTACTTCCTTTCCCGCAGATAGTGATAGAAGCCAACACCGGAAGAGTGATGGAGCAAAATCCGGGATATAATTAATCATTCGTTAAAAAGAAAAATAAACTTATGAAAAAAATATTTATATATCTGCCGATTACATTCGCACTTCTTACGGCATCGTGTGATAAAGAAGAATTCAATTCGGATAACAGTATTCCTGAATATCCGGCGGCAAACATCGAAAATCTGCGGCAGTCGCCTTATCCTATCGGGGCCGCAGTCAATATAAATACACTGAAAAACAATCAGGAATACCGGAATACGGTTATCAAAGAAATGAGCAGTATAACAGGTGAAAATGCCATGAAGATGAATACTATCAGCAAAGGACGCAAAGAGTACAGCTTTGATGATGCCGATTACCTGGTGAACTTTGCCCAGGAAAACAATATGCGGGTGCACGGACATACACTGATCTGGTACAAACATACCCCAGACTGGGTTGCGAATTTCTCCGGAAGTGCTGAGGACTGGAAAACAATTATGAAAGAATACATTCATGATGTGGTCGGACGTTACAAAGGCAAAGTCGCTTCGTGGGATGTCGTAAACGAAGTAATAGACGACAAAGGAGGCTTGCGTGATTGCGTATGGCTAAAAAATATCGGCCCCGAATATATTGAACTGGCTTTCCAATATGCTCACGAAGCAGATCCCGATGCAAAGCTGTTTTACAATGATTACGGTCACGAATACAGCCATACGCGGAGATATACCGTGAATCATATAGCGGACAGCCTGGCGCAAAAAGGCGTACCCATTCATGGTATCGGCTTGCAGATGCACACGAATGTCAATCGTTCGGAAAACGACCTGCGTTATGCGGTAATAGCAGCAGCTATGTCTAAGCTGATGGTGCATGTATCCGAATTTGATGTGGCGGTTAACCCCGACAGCAAAAAGGATGTAACCTTTACGGATGAATTAGCTTCCAGACAAAAAGACCGTTACCGGACTGTAACAAAAGCTATGCTCAATATACCCGAAAGCCAGCGCTTCGGGGTCACTATGTGGGGAGTACACGATCCGAGCTCTTGGTTAAGCAGTAATCCTGACTGGGCATTGCCTTTCAACGACAAGTTCGAAAGAAAGCCTGCCTATGACGGAATATTACAGGGCATCTATCAATAAATAGCCATCGGTTAGTCCGGTTATGGTTCCGGACTAACTTTTTTTCTTTTCAGTATATATAAAATTCGTTTTCATTCCGGGAAATCGGGATGACAGGGCATATTACATCTTAGAAAAAGCTTATGAAACATTCATTAGTATACATATTGGCTGTGGTACTGATTACCGCCTGCCAGACAAAAAAACAGGAGCCGCAGGAATTATTTGTCGAATCGCGCAAAGACAATAAGGATACGGTTTGGCAGAATTATCCTGTAAGGACTATAGAGGGCTTGCCCTCGTTTAAGCGGGAGAAAGAACCGCAAACATCCCCTTATGGAGGCTGGACGGGATGGAAAAAAGAAGCTACGGGCTTTTTCCGCACCCAAAAAGTAGACGGACGCTGGTGGCTGATAGACCCCGAAGGTTATCCCTATATCCATAAAGCAGTAGTAGCATTCAATCCCGGAAAATCAAAAAAGCAAAAAGAAGTTTTTAACGAAAAATACGGAACGGTACAAAACTGGGCGGTTACCGAAACCGAAACGCTCAGAAGTTACGGATTTAATGGTACGGGTGCATGGACGAATATGGAGGTTGTCCGCCAGATGGAAAATCCGTTGGTATACACGGTGATTGTATCCCCTATGGGCGCATACAAAAAGGATCATATCAAAAAATTCGGGGGTAAATATGAAGAAGCCGGCTGGCAGGGATATCGTTTCGACCTGGCGATGGTATTTGACAAGGAGTTTGACGAATACGTAGAAGAAACAATTGCTCCGATTGCAGAATTTAAAGATGATAAATATCTGTTAGGATATTTTACCGACAACGAACTTCCCTGGGTGTTCGATGCATTAGACAGGCATCTTACAAAACTAGGCAAAAAAGAACAAGGTTATTTAGCCGCAAAAAGATGGCTGGATGAACGCAAAGGAAAGAATGCACGAATAGAGGAAATTAACGACGAAGACAGGGCGGCATTTACGGCATTTTATTTCGAAACTTATATGAAAAAGGTGACCGAAGCCTTGAGAAAAGCCGACCCCAACCATCTGTATCTGGGATGCCGTTTCAATCAGGATAAAAGAAGGCAGGAATTGACTAACCCCGAGATATTCAAAGTGGCAGGTAAGTATATGGATGTGATTTCTATCAACCATTACCGCAAATGGGAGCCTGACCATGAAATACTTGATAACTGGGGCGAATGGTCGGGCAAACCTTTCCTTATTACCGAATGGTATACAAAAGCGGAAGATTCGGGATTACCGAATAATACGGGAGCGGGCTGGCTTGTTCACACACAACGCGATCGCGGGCTTTTCTATCAGAATTTTACATTGAAGCTTATAGAAAACAAAAATTGTGTAGGATGGCATTGGTTCAAATATATGGATAACGACCCAGACGACCTTACTACCGACCCGTCGAACCGGGATTCCAACAAAGGAGTGGTAGACCGCTATTACAATCCGTATACCGATCTTCTCGACCAGATGAAACAAATAAATACGAATACATATAATCTGATCCGGTATTTTGATAAATCAGAATAAATTATGAAGAAGTTTTCTTTTAGAATATATACTTTATTGTTGTTTTTCGGACTGTCTGGATATCTTTCGGCTCAACAAAACATTGAAAACCGGATTGAAGAGGTACTGTCGAAGATGACTCTGCGCCAGAAAATCGGGCAGATGAATCAGGTAAATGCCCGCAAGCCGGACGAAAAGCTATATCAGCAAATACGTAATGGAGAGGTAGGCTCTATCCTGAATGCCGAAGACCCTGTATTATTAAACCAGTTGCAAAAGATATCCGTAGAAGAATCTAAATCGGGAATTCCTCTCATTTTCGCGAGGGATGTGATACATGGGTTCAAAACCATATTCCCTATCCCATTGGCTCAGGCCGCTTCTTTTAACCCAAAGGCAGCCGAAACAGGGGCGCGCATTGCTGCTGTCGAAGCTTCGGAAAACGGTATACGGTGGACATTCGCACCCATGATGGATATTTCGCGTGACCCGCGTTGGGGACGTATTGCCGAAAGCTTTGGTGAAGATACATATCTGTCCGAGATTATGGCAGCCGCTATGGTCAAAGGTTTTCAGGGTGATGATTTGTCGAATCCATCGTCCGTTGCAGCTTGCGCGAAACATTTTATAGGATATGGGGCAGTTGAAGGTGGTCGTGACTATAATATCTCCAACATACCCGAAAGACAACTGCGGAATATTTATCTTCCTCCTTTCGAAAAATCGGTTCGTGAAATGGGCTGTGCCACGGTAATGACATCATTCAATTCGAATGACGGTGTTCCGCCTAGTGCCAGTAAATTCCTGCTCACTGATGTTTTGCGGGGCGAATGGAAATTTGACGGGGTTGTCGTTTCGGATTGGGCTTCGATTGGAATCATGGTGACGCAGGGTTTTTGTGAAAACAAAAAGGATGCTGCTCGAAAAGCCGCAAATGCAGGAATGGAAATAGATATGGTATCGGCTTGCTTTATCGATCATCTGGAGCAGTTAGTAAAAGAGGGCTCAGTATCAGAACAAACGATAGACCATGCAGTACGAAATATCCTGAGGCTGAAATACAGGCTCGGATTGTTTGAAAATCCATATACCGACTTGGAATCGGAACGGAAAATATATGCGCCGGAGCATTTGGATGAAGCAAAAAAAGCCGCGGAAGAATCTTTTGTTCTACTCAAAAACAAAAACAATATATTACCGTTAAGCGAACAGATAAAAACTGTCGCCATAATCGGTCCGATGGCTGATGCTCCACACGACCAGATGGGAACATGGTGCTTCGATGGAGAAAAAGAGCATACGCAAACACCCTTGAATGCATTGAAAAAACAGTTCGGCAGCAAAGTCGATTTCATATATGAGAAAACATTGTCTTTCAGCAGGGATAAAGATAAATCCAGATTCGCGAAGGCAATAGATGCAGCTAAAAAATCGGATGTAGTGCTTCTTTTTATTGGGGAAGAGTCTATTCTTTCAGGAGAAGCCCATTCTCTGGCTGATTTGAATTTGGTAGGTGCACAGTCTGAGTTAGTAGCCGAATTAAGCAAGACCGGTAAGTCGATAGTAACCGTTGTAATGGCTGGTCGTCCCCTGACTATAGGGCGGGAAGCCGATCTGTCCGACGCTGTGCTTTATGCATGGCATCCTGGAACGATGGGTGGTCCTGCCATAGCCGATATGCTCTTCGGCAAATCATCCCCCAGTGGTAAATTGCCTGTGACATTTCCGCGTTATGTGGGACAAATACCTTTATACTATAACCACGAAAAGATAGGACGCCCGGCAAAGAAAAACGAAGTGTTGCTTAACGATATACCTCTCGAAGCAAAACAATCCTCACTGGGAAATACATCTTACTATCTGGATGCAGGATTTGACGTACTTTTCGATTTCGGATACGGTTTATCCTACACGACTTTCGAATATTCAAACCTCACTTTGTCAAAAGATAATTTATCGAAAAATGACGTATTGCAAGTGAGTGTTGCGCTCAGGAATACCGGAAACCGGGAAGGTTGTGAGGTCGTACAGCTCTACACAGCCGACATTGCAGCGTCTATTACACCTCTGGTCAAAGAGCTTAAGGATTTTAAAAGAATAACGCTGAAACCCGGCGAACAGCAAATTGTGACATTTGATTTACCCATCCAAAAACTGGCTTTCTGGAACATCGATATGGAGAAAGTAGTCGAACCCGGTAAATTCGACGTCATGGTGGGAGGAAACAGTGTCGATTTATTGAAAAAAAGATTTACGGTTAATTAGAAAAAATAAGATATACTTATGAAACGAATATTGATAGGATTCATATCCCTGCTTTTAATTGGTAATCTTTGTGCAAAAGAGATACCGCTCGTATCAAACATATACGCCCGTCCGTATGTGAGTCTCAACGGTAAATGGAATTATGTGATTGACCCGTTGGAAAACGGATATTATGATTACCGCCTGAAACCTTTTGAGAATAACGGCTTTTTCGAAAACAAAAAAGCCAAGTCTCCTTCCGATTTGGTAGAGTATAACCTCGATACATCTCCCCTGATGAATATTCCCGGCGACTGGAATATGCGCGACCCGAACCTCTTCGTTTATGAAGGAACTGTCTGGTTTAAGAAAGATTTTAAATATACGAAGCAGGCCGGAAAGCGTGATATCCTGTATTTCGGGGCTGTGAACTACGAAGCTAAGGTATATGTAAACGGAAAGAAGGTAGGAGAACATATCGGAGGATATACCCCTTTCAATTTCGATATTACCGATGTGGTAAAAAACGGTGATAACTTTGTGGTAGTTAAAGTCGACAACAAGCGCGCAAAGGATAACGTGCCTACTGTGAATATGGACTGGTGGAATTACGGAGGAATCACCCGCGATGTGATGGTTGCCCAGGTTCCGGATACTTATATTGAAGATTATTCGGTACAGCTTAAAAAAGGTTCGAAAGAAACCATCACAGGATGGGTACAACTTAATTCTGAGACTGCCGGACAATCCGTAGATGTTGAAATTCCTGAGTTGAAAATTAGACAGCAACTTACAACAGATAATCAAGGAAAGGCCGTATTCGAGTTCAAAGCAAAACCTGTTTTCTGGTCTCCTGAAAATCCTAAATTATACGATGTAATAGTCAGCAAACCGG
>DQAM01000349.1 GCA_003523545.1 Dysgonomonas sp. | reverse complement strand
GACTATATCCTGATCCTATTTGTGATAGGAACGAGTGTCGCCCTCAAAGCTAACAAAAGGTGGTACAAAAATTCTATCAATCTGGAAGCAGTGAAGGCCGCTCAATTAGAAGCCGATCTGAAAAATCTGCGAAGCCAGTTAAATCCGCATTTCCTGTTTAATACCCTGAATAATATCTATTCGCTTATTCCTATCGATTCGGAAAAAGCACAGGAATCAGTACACCGTTTGAGCAAGCTTTTACGCTATATTTTATATGAAAACGAGACTAAGTTTGTTCCCGTAGATAAGGAGATCGAATTTACCCAGAACTACATCGACCTTATGCGTCTGAGGATAAGCCCCAACGTCAAGCTGAATGTACTGATAAAAAATGAGAATTGCGATAAACAGATAGCCTCACTTCTGTTTATCACTCTTATCGAAAATGCGTTTAAGCATGGTATCAATAACGGGTCAGATAGTTTTATAGATATAAAAATATATGTGGACAATGAAAAAGGCATTCTTTGCACCGTTGAAAACAGTCTGGCAGAAACAGAAGACAATATAGAACCCGGAAATTCGGGAATAGGTTTGACTAATCTGCGTAAACGGCTAGATTTAATTTATCCCGATAATCATGAACTGAGGATCGAGAAACGCGGCAAAAGCTTTTTTGTACTTTTATGCATCAACTTCAACGATAAACCTTTATTATGAAACTGAAATGTATCATAGTCGACGATGAGCCGTTAGCATCCGGTTTGCTGAACTCATATGCCTCCCAAACTCCCTTCCTGGAAGTGGCAGGCGTATACAACAGTCCCATAGAAGCATTGAGGGCAATCAACAGCCAGCAGATAGACCTAATCTTTCTGGATATCAATATGCCGAAGATGAACGGATTGGAATTTTCCAAGACATTACCAGCCCATATTAAGGTGATCTTCACCACTGCATACGACCAATATGCCATAGAAGGATTCAAGGTGAATGCACTCGATTATCTGTTGAAGCCGATCAGTTACAGTGACTTTTTGCAGGCATCCAACCGGGCTTTAGACTGGTTTAAAATGGTGAATGCCACAGAGACGGACAGTATCTTCGTTAAATCGGGCTACCGCATCAAAAAGCTTAAATTAGATGATATACTTTATATAGAGAACCAAAAAGATTATGTGAAATTTTATCTCGAAAATCAGCAGAAACCGATTAGTTCCCTGATGAATATGCAGCAGCTATCCGAGAAACTTCCCGAAAATACTTTTATGAGAGTACACCGTTCCTTTATTGTGAACCTTGATAAAGTACAAACCATCGAACGTAACACTATTGTATTCGGGAAAGTATATATCCCTGTGTCGGATACTTACCGGGAAAAATTCAATAAGTTTTTAAGTAAAAGATTTATTTAAGAGGCTTCTTGTGAGTCAAAAAAATCCTTCCCATTAGTAAAAAATTATGCCGACAGGTTTTACTTACGGTACAATCGTTTTTTAGATTGTTCCTAGCAGCATATTATCCACAATCTTATGTTGTTCTTCGAAAAATAAATTCCTGTCTACAATAGAACTGTTAGATATGAGAGTAGACAGTTTTTTCATCGAGTTCATCCAGTTGTATACGGTATAAAATTCTTTTGTATTTCTGTAAATTTTGGAATAAAGAGTCGGACTGCGGTATTGTACCAGGCTTTGAGTCGAAGAGTGAAGATAAGAAGCCGAAAAGTTTATATTGATAGATGAAATATACAAATCGATCGATCTTGTTTTTATCTCCGTATTTTTTGTTACGGTTTTTGATTTCCTCACAATCTCTTCCAAAAGATCGTGTATATCCTTCTTTATCAGTTGTACATCTTCATTGTCTATAAGGCGTAGCTTATACGAAAGATTTAAGTCCTTGATGAAATTCCATATTAAAGTATTGTTCCAGACATAAAAGATAGACTCGGCTTTATTCAGGCATTCTATCAATACATTATGATATTTATTTATATATTCCGGTAATTGCCAGGAAGAAAATTTATCAAAAAATTTTGTTCTGACAAATAACGTCATACTTTTGAAATACATGTATTTGCATAGATTTTTATAAGGCAGATAAAATTCTATCGGAAAAATATCGAATACATATCCCAATTGCAGAGGGGATATTTTTTTCATTTCCGATAAAAGATCGAGGTCGTAATAAAACTGTTTGAAATAATCATCGACCGATTCGATAGCCTGTGGTATTGCCAGGTTTAGGGGCAAAAAAATGGAATCGTTGTTATTATCCATTATATAATTGAGGGAGATATTCAGTTTTTCCGCAATCTTACCGATTTCGTTAGCCGTAAAAAAGACCTGGCCCTTCAACCGCCTCGATATCGATTCCCTTTCTATCTTTAGAATGTCTTCCAAAATATTGATCAATTCTTTTTTCGAAGGATATAGCGAATGAAGATAATCGACAAACTTTTCGTGTAGATCTTTTTCTTTCATAGTATCTCCTATATTTTTGTTTTTCAAACGTGCCATGACTCGAATCGTCTTAATTATAACGTTTCAGAATAAATTTTTTCTATTATAAATTTATTTTTTTAACATTTAATAAGTTATAAATGAGAAGAAGGGGGGTGTCGGACCTGAAATGGAATCTACTGTGCAGGATATCTGTGAGGGATATATACAGACAGTGCATCGGCAGAAACCAAATCAAATCCGACGGATAAGAATTAAGGAATCAACTACCTGCCCCGATTAAAGGGGAATAAAATCGGAGCAGATGGTGTATATAGTATTAAATAATGGTTTCATTATTAATTTATTATAACCATTTAACAATCACTCATAAATGATGTATAAGTCGGCCCTTAAAAAA
>DQAM01000452.1 GCA_003523545.1 Dysgonomonas sp. | reverse complement strand
CTTCCGATCTGACGGAGTTAATGCCGGAGGTCTTGCTAATGGTGCCAATATATCTACTAACAGGTGGACATGGACCAACACAGCAACTTATACATTTGATATAGAAAGGGATCACCATTTCAATATATTGTTCGGTACAGAAGCTAATTATAAAAAATGGAGCTATTGGGGTACCCAAAGAACAAATATCTTCGATGACAAATATGAAGAACTGGAAGGGCCTTTCCTGAATGCAACTGCAGGCGGGGATATAAAGAAGAATACTATGATGTCTTATTTCGGCAGGATCAATTATGACTTTGCATACAAATATATATTGTCATTGAATTACAGGCGCGACGGTTACTCTGCTTTAGGAACACCGAACAGGTGGGGAGGATTTGGAGGATTTTCTGCTGCCTGGAGAGTTTCTGAAGAGCCGTTTTTCGAGTCGATCAAAGATAAAATTGAAGACTTCAAGATTAAAGGAAGCTACGGTATCGTAGGTAATACCAATATCGACGATTATGCTTCGAAGACATATTACAGAACCTATTATTATGGAACCTCCGGAGCATACCATCTGAGACAGATCGGGGATCCTAACCTGAAATGGGAATCATCGACTAAATACGATGTAGGTTTCAATATGTCGTTCCTCGAACGCTTCACCCTTGATTTTGATTATTATTTCACAAAATCAAAAGATTTGATCCTGGAAGTTCCCCAAGCTCCATCAAGAGGTATTCCAGAGGGTGTATATATCACCAATGCAGGTACTATGGAGAACAGCGGTATTGAAATGACGCTGTCTGCAGATATATTCAAATCCGGTGATTTCAAGTGGACTACCAGCTTTAATATCACCACCAACAAAAACAAAGTGACAGCCCTCGCTGAAGGTCTTAGCGAAATATTAGGAATGGATGACTCGCAGCTTGAAGTCACAAACAAAACTGTCGTAGGAAAGTCGCTTGGACAATTGTATTTATTCCCAACCGGCGGAGTCGACCCTGAAACAGGACGTAGAATATTTTATGGATCGAAAGGAGAAAAGACCTACTTTAAGTACGAAGAAGGCGATTGGTTCACTGAAGACGGAAAACCATTCGAAGGAGAATTCGAGCAGGTGCTTAGTGGAAATACGCTGCCTACATGGTATGGCGGATGGTCTAATAACTTCAGCTACAAAAACTTCGATTTATCTGTATTCTTCCAATTCTCGGGTGGAAACAAGATTTACAATGGAACAAAAGCTACTGTAAGTGATATGCGTTATTGGAACAACTCCAAAGATGTATGGAATAAATACTGGACTCCAGAGAGAAAAAATGCAGAATATCCGCTGCCTATATACGGCGACAACTATTCGAATGGTTCAGCAATGCCGATAAGCGACTGGATGGAAAAAGGCGACTACCTGCGTTTGAAAAACATATCGTTAGGATATACTTTCGATACAAGAAACTGGAGTTCTAAGCTGGGCATTTCTTCATTACGTTTATACATGCAGGCACAGAATCTATTTGTGATAACCAGCTACAGCGGTTTAGATCCCGAGACGCTGACAAATGTCATGGATGCCAATTTATCCGGAGGAACAGATAAAAACACTCTGCCTCAGGCAAGGACATATACATTCGGATTAAATGTTTCATTTTAAATCATAAAAGAAATATTGTAATGAAAAAAATATTAAATATATATTTGGCCGCACTTGGTTTCTTCATTTTTGGAACGAGCTGCAGCGACTTTTTGGACCAAGAGCCTCCAATGTACGCAAATGAAGAGGAGATATGGTCGAGCCCTTCCCGCATAGAAAACACTCTATTAGGATTATATAGTACTATCAAGAATTTCACTCTGAATGATGGTGTTTCAAAATCATTATTGGGAGGAAAAGGATACCTGGTTTTCGACAATAGAGGAGATGACCTGACCAATGTCGGCAATAACCTGGTTACCCTTTATGATACCTATAATTACAGAGTCGGAGCTACTTATGCTGAAAACGAAGATTTCTGGATGGCATCTTATCTGGCAATCAACAGGACAAATATATTCCTGGAAGGCCTCGAAACCGCTAAGGATATTCTGGAGCCGGAGGTATACAACCAGTACAAAGCCGAAGCATGCTTCGTAAGGGCTATCTGCTATTATTACCTTAACAACCTGTATGCACAAAAACCTTATATCGTAGATAATAATGCAAAATCTGTTCCTTTAAGGCTGCAGGCTGAAAGAGGTATGGGAAATAACGATCTGGTCGCTTCTACAGTAAAACAAGTGTATGAGCAGGTATTGAAAGACCTGGACGACAGCCTGATCAGTCTTTTGCCGAATACCAAAAACACTTATAATGCAGCAACAAGAGCTACCCGGGGAGCTGCAAATATGCTCAAAATGAGAGTTTATATGGCCATGGGAGAATGGGCGGAAGCCATAAAATACGGTAATTTTGTGAAAGAATCAGGATATGCATTATCCGTTGATGTTACGTCTTTATACAAAGCTCCGTTCTATTCTAACGAGACTATCTTCTCGCTGCCTATGCACTCTTCCAACAGGCCTAATACACAACAAGGCCTTGCCGAATATTACAACAATGGAAGAATATTGTTAGTGGATAAAACTAATGGCGTCATGTCGAAAGAGAACTATTCATTGGCGAATGACGACCGCGTCAGGAGTTTTGTAGATGCAAGCAATAATAAACTGCTCAAATATGTGGATGCTGCCGAAAAATTGGAATGGGTTCCTATCATGAGATATGCGGAAACTCTTTTATCATTGGCAGAGTGCCACGCTAATTTAGGCGGAGCAGAAAACGAAACTTTAGCTAA
>DQAM01000058.1 GCA_003523545.1 Dysgonomonas sp. | reverse complement strand
TATTCTTTTATTCTCTTTTTGTAATCAGTATCATTTGGTTTCATATATTCTATTATTTCATCTTCAAACACAAAAAAATTATCTACCATTTCTTGTGATTTTATACTGTAAATAGAATAAGAAAATATAAGAAAAATAATGAGAAATATTCTTATCATATCAATTTATACTTTGTATAAAGTTATCAACTTTTTCTCTATCATCTGAAGATAAATTATTATATTCTTCTTCTGCAACTTTTAATGAAATATCATAAGGAACTTGCTCCCAAGGAGGGTCAAATTTTGTAGGATAACGCTGATTTGGTGTATCAATTGATAATTGGATATTACCAATATCTGAATGTTCAGCCTCATGGCTCCCAGTCATTCCCAATAGAATTTCATACCAACCAAAGTAAGCATAAGCGTCCTCTAAGTCAATTAGTCTGTTTCTAGTTATACTGACTCCACCACCTTGTACTCCCAATATATATTTTCTTATTTCATTTTCATAGATATAAAGGGTTGCCATACGTACAAAAGATTCATTTCTAGTGGATGCTCTTTCCGGTTCAAAATACCCATATTTACTTGTCATAGCAGGACTAATCTTCATTTTGATTGGATATTTCGCTTCATCCAGTTTTCTCAATTGTACTAATCCCGTTGGAGTACGAGCCATAGCATTACCTATTGTAATAATATCTGGTGTGGCTCTACTATCCCACTCTAATGTACCGTTACTTTTAACTTGAAACCTAACTTTTTGTATTCTATCATTAACAATACCCCTAACTGGCATTTCTCTTAATTGTAATCTTGGTCTTCTTTGTTGACGCTGACCATTGCCATCGGTATATCTAATTTCTATTTCGGCAATTCTCATAATAATCCTTTGTTAGGGTATTCAAATTCAAAAAATTCTTCAAATTCGACAATGTCATCAGCATTTACTTTGCCTATCATTACTATTTCTTTTGTATTTTCTTTCAATTCCTGACCTTCTGTGTCCCGAATTACTACTTCAATTTCTTCGCCTTCTTCAAATCCAATAGTCCTCAATACCAAATCTGCATATTCACCTGTCATTACTTCTCTTAATCTCTTTCTGCAATCTTCATCAAGCCAGTATGTAGAAGTTATACGCTTGCACAGGTTAAGTTCCAATTCTTCGACTTCCGATATCTGACCGCTATCTATAATCTTTATATCTTCACCGCTAATCATACACGGAATAGTCGATTGTACAAGTAATGCGTTATCGTCATTTACAAATGTATTCGAATAATTTTTCCATTCACTTAATTGTATGACTGCTTTGCACGGTGGCGGGGGACATAAAGGTTTTTGCTGTGACGGGTGATTACATGTCCCTTTAAAATCAAGATTGACTTTACCGTCTTTGTCTGCTACTGTTGCCCAATACTTATACTGTAAAGATACTGTATTTGAAGTTACAACAATATCGGCAGGAGTAGAACAATATTTACATTCTGCTTTCCCACCCTGACAAACAAATCGGAAAGGTTCTTCTATATCCTGCCATTCCCTTTCTTTCTCGATTTTTTCTTCTTCGCTTGCAGGTTTGGTCTTTGGTCTGGGTTTCGGTTTCTCTGCTTCTTTTGTTTTAGAACCGAACATACTCGATAAAATTCCCATATTCTTTTATTTTAAACCCGTGTCAGTTGAAAATTCCACTGACTACTGATATTATTCATTTCAATAGATGTATTAATATTAACACGGGTAGGTAATATTTCTCCTATCGGTTTTGTTATTTCTCCTGTATATTCTTTAATGTCAGTTTTACTTTCGGCGGGTAAAGTATTTCCTGTTACTTCATATTTAATTACACCGTCTGTAAGTGATTTGCTTTTAACTGATTCCTCAAACTTTTCATTTTCGAATGGTGAAAATTCTACTATCCGTTTTGTGTTTCGGTTTTCAATATAGTTTTCGTGTATCGGAGGAAAGAATAAACCGAAATATAAATATTGATTCAAAGAAGGATAAACAGCTATGTTTTTGTCAAATTCCTTATCTATCTTTTCGAGATATTCCGTAAGGCTGTTACCTCTGTACCCGCTATCGGTAATGTATTTCCTTAACTTTTTCCACCTTTCGTTCAATTCATTCTTATTAAGTACGGTCAGGTTAGAACCGTCACCCGTTTGGCTGACTTTGAGCCAATCGTAACGATAGAATAGTTTCCTGTGTAATTCTGTTCCTTTACTTAAACGTCTGCATAAATCCAGTTTTACGAATTGAACATCTATCTCATAAGAATAGATATGAAGTGATTTAGAATTTTCAAAATACATTTTCAAATCTTTATCATAGATAACAGAGTTTTGCAATTCTCTATTCAATTCATTGACACGGTAAATTATCTCGAAAACATTGCGTTCGGTGTTCTTTTTATATGTGCTGATAGATTCAGCTTTCAGATGATAGTTCATGTTTCAAGAAATAAGATATGATTACTCGGAATAGGTTATTACAACGTCACTAACTTTTTTCCCGTTTTTACCACTGAAAATATACCCGTATGGCTTTTCTTTTGGCTTTCTTATTTCTACCTTCCAATTATTTGTTTCTGTAAAATAGTCTATTTCAATGTCGTCACGTCCTTCTCCTGTGTTTATGTTGATATGTCCTAAGTCTTGAAGGAGTAACATTATCTGATTATATGTAAATTTGGCTTTCGAGTACCTTTTATCCATATCCTCGGTAGTCTTATTTCCTTTTTCATCGTAATATTCCCAGACACCGATTTTCATGTATGTATTTGTAAGCATATAACCCTTTTTCTTCAATTTTCCGTTCAAGTAATATTCTTTATAAATCCAGTATAATTTAGGTAATGGTGGGGTATAATAGACTGTAATTTCTTCACTTGAAATGACCTGTTCTTCTTTTTCCCCATTCTCTTTTTCGATTGTTGCACTTCTTACATTAGATAATTTATTATTAACGTTACGATATTTTTCAAAAAGATTTATGTCGAAAGTGTCTATTGCCATATCTGTAATTTCAATATTATTTAATACTTTATATTTTGTATTCTTTTGTGCTTTACATGATAATGAAATTGTTAATATCATTACTATTACGATGAGCGAATGCGTTTTTTTATATTTTCTCATATTATTCTCTTTTTTATAGCTGTGATTTTATATTCGGCATATTCTGCTTCATGGTTGCTTTCAATTTTTCCATAGATTCTTTCATTACCCTATTATTTTCTTTTCGTGTCTGTCTACGGACAAAGCTTCGTGCTTTTTGCCATTGCCATTGCCAAGTGGTAACACGGGAAATGGCAGGTGTTAATTGATGCGAATAATCCAAAATATTATCGGTTGTACGAGCTTTCCATGTATATTCAGCATTTGATTCAGTTTCTTTGCCTGTATAGGTATGCGGTAATCCTACAACGTGCATCATTTCGTGAGGTAATGTTTCTGCTTCATGACCCAGAAACAATACTATAACACCGCTACTAACGGCAGTAAAGCCATTTGTCTGGTCAAATTTGTTATCAGGTAAAGGGTTTTGCGCCTTTATATTTACGTTATGTATAAACATGTAATTGCTGAATCTTTCATATTGTCCTATATTACGAAGATGTCCCTCAAATGCACCGTTAATCATTCCTCCAGCCCTGTCACTTATACCGTTTCTTTTTGGGAAAAATTTATCAGACCCACTATGTGATTCCAATAAATTTGTAATTCTTGAATCTATGCCTGCTGGTGGGGTAGTCGGTGTTATATCAAATTCTACAGTGGGCGGACTTATAACTTCAATCATTGCCTGATTAAAAATATTCTCCATTTGTGTTTTTTCTGCGTTACTTAGATTTGCTCTTTCCCAAGAACCGTCAACCTTCAATCCTACTTTTATGAATAGAACACAAAATTTTAATACTTCATTATTTGCCAATACCCTGAGTTGTCCGCACAGTTTCTTACTTCCGTCTGGATATGTAGCATAGGCTTCTATAAGTTTATCTTCGCTGAAAGTATCTATACATTTAATATCGAGGTCGTATTTTTTGTTGTTTTCTGGATTATCTTTTTTCTCTGTACCATTCAGAAATTCGAAACAGGGTTCTTCTCCAACTTTCAAGATCGGAA
>DQAM01000273.1 GCA_003523545.1 Dysgonomonas sp. | reverse complement strand
AAAAAATGGAAGACCTTATAAATAAACGTTGTGGTTGGGCAGGAACGGACGAATTGTATATAAAATACCATGATGAAGAATGGGGCAGATTGATTACCGATGATAAAACCTTATTCGAATATGTTGTTCTGGAAAGTGCTCAGGCGGGATTGTCATGGATTACTATTCTTCGCAAACGGGAAGGATATAGAAAAGCTTTTCACAACTTTGAAGTTGAGAAAGTGGCTGAGATGACTCCGAGCGATATTGAGCGGTTGATGCAGTTTGATGGAATTGTCAGGAATCGGTTAAAGATCGCATCCACTATTACAAATGCTAAATGCTTTATGGCGGTTCAAAAGGAATTTGGTAGTTTTTACAAATATACATTATCGTTTCTCCCCGGAAAACAACCGATCGTAAATAATTTTAAATCCTTAAAAGAGGTTCCTGCTGCAATTCCTGAATCAGATGCAATGAGTAAGGATATGAAAAAACGGGGATTCAAATTTTTTGGTTCTACTATTTGTTATGCTTATATGCAGGCTGCAGGATTTGTGAATGACCATTTGGAGGGCTGTTTTTGTAGAGAGAAAAAAGTGTAAGGGTGAAAAAAAGGAACATATATAATTTAAAAGAGAGATTAGTTAGATCTAATCTCCCTTTCTTATAATATCATTGATTAAAATTACGCTTCATCTCCAAATTCCATCAGATATGCTTTGATAAATTCGTCTATGTCTCCATCCATAACGGCGTTGACATTCGATGTTTGATAATTAGTGCGGTGGTCTTTGACACGGCGGTCATCGAATACGTAACTTCGTATTTGCGAGCCCCATTCGATTTTTTTCTTGCCTGCCTCTACCTGCGACTGTAAACGCCTGCGCTTTTCAAGTTCAATTTCATAAAGCTGTGACTTCAAAAGGCGCATAGCATTATCTTTATTACCGAATTGGGAACGACTTTCTGTATTCTCAATAACTATTTCTTTTTCTTCGCCCGTTTCCTCATCTTTGTATGTATAATGCAGGCGCACACCTGTTTCTACCTTATTAACGTTCTGCCCACCGGCACCGCTCGAACGGAAAGTATCCCAGGTTACATCCGAAGGATTTACCTCGATTTCGATAGAATCGTCTACCAAAGGAACAACGAAAACCGATGCGAATGAAGTCATACGTTTTCCCTGAGCATTAAATGGCGACACACGCACCAGGCGATGTACGCCGTTTTCCGATTTCAGGTACCCGTAAGCGAATTCGCCTTCCACCTGCATGGTAGCTGTTTTGATACCGGCTTCATCACCGTCCTGCCAGTTAGTGATAGTCACTTTGTAGCCTTTCGATTCGCACCAGCGCTGATACATACGAAAAAGCATGGATGACCAGTCTTGGCCTTCTGTGCCTCCTGCACCGCTGTTTATTTTGAGAACGGCTCCCAGCTTGTCCTCTTCGCGACGGAGCATATTCTTGAGCTCAAGGTCTTCGAGCAGTTTTATAGAATTAGCATAAGCAGCGTCGACCTCTTCTTCAGAGGTAATCCCCTCTTTCTGAAAGTCGAAAGCCAGCTGCAATTCTTCAACAGCACCTTTTACCTGATTGTATCCGTTGATCCAGCCTTTGAGCTCACGGATTTTTTTCATCTGCTCTTCGGCAGTCTTGTTATCTGACCAAAAGTCAGGATCCTGTGTTCTTATTTCTTCTTCTTCTAGTTGGATGGTCTTAGCATCTATGTCAAAGATACCCCCTCAACGCATGCTCGCGTTCCAACACATCTTTTAGTTGGTCTGTAGTTATCATAATTTATTCATTTATTAGTTTCATTTAAAAAGGAATGCAAAGGTACTAAAAAATAATAGACCTTTGCATTCCGCTTGTTTTATATGAGTATGTTATTTTGTCCTTTCGGTAAACCAGCCCGCTACCCAGTCGGGTAAATAGAATGTGTCGTTTTTATCGATATATACAGTAACGGAACCTAAATCATAAGGCTGATCATTTATATATGCTATCGACTTGAAGGCAGGTACTTTCAAAGTATTCTTGCCTTTTTTTACAGTCAGAACCGGAAAATCGCTTGAATTATCAATCGAATAATTCATTCCTGCAAATACCTCGTTATGCTTGGCAAAGATCTGCCGGGTCAGTTCGGGAAGTGGTTTCGTAAGGCCGCATACGTCAAAAAGATAATTATTGATTTCAGTATTGGTATTCATACCGATAGGCAGATCACCCTGAGGATGGTAGGCTGCCAGAAATACTTCTTCGCCCGTATGTCCTCCTGTTGTAAATCCAAAATAGGTGCGTTTGTTCATTATATCGATAAGAGTTGCGGTCATATTGGGGCTGTCGCTTACTTTCATGTAATTACTTTCATGATAATTTTTGGACTGCATCAATTTTTCGAATTCTTCATCGGTAATGTCGATGTCGGTATATTCTTTGATTGTAGCTCTTATCTGGTCGGGCTTTTGCTCTAATAATATTTTTTCTAATCCTTCTGCTGTTTTCTTGTATTTCGAAACATTGGCAAATAGATCGTGGATAGTCGCTTTATCATAGCTTTTAAGGTCGCGGCGTCCGATAGTAAAACCGCTGTTGCCGTGGTCGGGTAAAATAATAACAGCCGTTTCACCGTCTTTCTTGGCAAAATCCATTGCTGCTCCTACTGCTTTATCAAATGCCAGAAATTCGCTGATACAGCCGACGGCATCATTCCCATGTGCCACCCAGTCTACTTTACTTCCTTCGACCATCA
>DQAM01000302.1:2741-4527 GCA_003523545.1 Dysgonomonas sp. | reverse complement strand
TAAAAGCTCTGATATTATTCAGAGCTTTTTGTTTTTTATCGTTATCTATCGATTACAAAACTTAGAAATCACCTTCCAGCATAGAATCCCTGTAACCAAGGAAATATAAGATGCCGTCCAAGCCGACAGTCGACAAAGAATTTTGTGCATTTTCTTTGACTTTGGGTTTCGCATGGAAAGCAATGCCTAATCCGGCCATTGCAAGCATCGGCAGATCATTTGCGCCGTCACCTACAGCCACGGTCTGTTTCAGGTCGACCTTTTCTACCTGAGCGATTAGTTTCAGCAATTCAGCCTTTCTCTTCCCATCGACAATATCCCCTATATAATTCCCCGTTAATTTCCCATCGATAATCTCGAGTTCGTTGGCATATACATAATCAAATCCGTATTTGTCTTTCAGATAATTTCCGAAATAGGTAAAACCTCCGGATAAGATACCGATCTTATAACCTCCTTTTTTCAGAATGCGTATAAGACGAGTCATACCCTCAGTCAATGGTAGATTTTCAGCGACTTCTTTCAATACGGATTCATCCAGACCTTTCAGCAGGCGGATTCGTTGTTCAAAACTTTCCGAGAAATCTATTTCTCCCCGCATAGCCGATTCGGTAATCGCACGTACCTTTTCCCCGACACCTGCGCGATCAGCCAGTTCATCGATCACCTCTGTCTGTATAAGCGTAGAATCCATATCGAAGCAAATCAGCCGGCGCATACGGCGGTACATATTTTCTTCCTGAAAAGCAACATCTATCTGATGGGTTCCCGACAAAGTAAGAAAACGGTTCTGCAACTCCTTAAAGTTATCCAGAGTTCCCCGTACAGAAAATTCAATACATGACCTGCCCAAATGATTCGCCTTGCTTAAAGGAATGCGGGATGTAAGGCGGGTAATTTTTTCGATATTTAATTTGTATTCTGTCAAAATACTGGTGACGAGTGATATTTGCGTGGCATTTAGTTCGCGTCCCAGCATAGTCACCGTATAGCGGTTTTTACCTTGTAAATTGACCCAGGTAGAATACTCTTCTTTGGGTAGAGGAGAGAATCCTACATTTACACCTAATTCATCAGCTTTGAATAACAAGTCTTTCAGGATGTAACCCGATTTGTTGGTTTCAGCTTCGAAAATAATAGCAAGCGAAAGGGAATGGTGGATATTGGCCTGCCCTATATCGAGTATCCTTGCACCATGATGGCCTAATATAGCCGTGAGTGCGGTTGTAACACCGGGACGGTCGGGACCGGATATACGGACGGTTATAATTTCGGTTTTTTCCATGTCGGGGTAGTTTATAAAACAAAAGACCGACTATTACAATCGGTCTGCTGAATTTAATAATTTGGTTTCGGCATTTTCTATCTTGTCAAAATCAAACTGATCTATAATATTTTGTTTTAATAATTCGATACGGTCATTACACAGGTTGCCGATACTTCCTTCGTGAGTGTGGTGTACTGTTTTATCCGGTTTAAAATTTCCGTTCTCGATCTCCATACCTACTTTCTTATAAGCATCGCGGAAAGGCATTCCGGACAGGACAAGACGGTTGACTTCCTCCACGCTGAAAATCAGCGAGTATTTATCATCATCCAGAATATTTTCATTTATCTCTACTTCACTAAGCATACGTCCCACCATCGAAATGATATTATTCATTTCATCGAAAGCAGGAAGGAATATTTCCTTAATAAGTTGCATATCCCTGAAATATCCCGAGGGCAGATTATTTATCATCAATGTGATTTCATTCGGCAATGCCTGCAATTTATTGCATCTTGC
>DQAM01000302.1:1129-2710 GCA_003523545.1 Dysgonomonas sp. | reverse complement strand
CTTTTTGTGAGGCATGATGCTCGAACCGGTTGTATATTCATCCGGCAATTTTATGAAACCGAAATTCTGGCTGTTATACATGCAGGCATCGAATGCAAGTCGTGAAAGAGTTCCGGCAATGCCTGCAATAGCAAACCCCACAGTCCTTTCCATTTTGCCCCGTCCCATTTGAGCATATACGACATTATAATTCATCGAATCAAAACCCAGTAGATCGGTTGTCATCTGGCGGTTGAGAGGAAAAGAAGAACCATAACCTGCGGCCGAACCCAAAGGATTCCTGTTGGTTATTTTATAGGCAGAGAGAAGCAATTGAAGATCGTCTACCAGGCTTTCCGCATACGCGCCAAACCACAATCCGAAAGAGGACGGCATGGCTATCTGCAAATGCGTATATCCCGGCATAAGCACATGCTTATACTTTTCACTTTGAGATAAAAGTGTCTCTATAAGTCCGGAAACAGATTCAACAACAAATTTTATCTGCTCTCTCGTAAAAAGCTTCAGGTCGACAAGTATCTGATCGTTGCGCGAACGCCCGCTGTGTATCTTTTTACCTGTGTCTCCCAGCTTTCGGGTAAGGAGCAGTTCTATTTGAGAATGTACGTCCTCTACATCATCTTCGATAACGAAACTGCCATCTAAGATAATTTGATGGATTTCCCTCAGTTCCCAGAGTAATATCCTTAATTCTTCGTTAGTTAATAGGCCGATAGATTCAAGCATAGTGATATGCGCCATAGAGCCCATCACATCATGCTTTGCCAGATATAAATCCATCTCCCGGTCTTTTCCTACCGTATACTCTTCAATATCTTTGTTTACAAGTGTATTTTTCTGCCAGAGTTTCATCTGAATTCTTTACTTATTATTCGGTTTCCTGCGCATTTTCTCCACTTACATTCACCGTTTGGTCGTCTTCTGATTCTTCTATTTCATTTATTTCGTTGTAAGGAATAGAAGACAATGTAGAGGCCATCTTTTCGAGTAAATCCTGCAAAGGCCGTGAAACCATTGGTTTTAGAAACGGATTTAATTCGGCATTTACTATAACCTGCATCGAGGTTTCCTCCACTTTTTCGCTATTTAGTAATACAAGCAGGTCCAGTTTAAATGGTAATTGCTCTGCTTCAAATTTAATCCTTGAGTCGGGTTCTCTTTCAGTAACTACAAAACGCACATTCCCGACAGGGGAGACATCGACAATACATGAATCTTTTTCGTAAGTAATATTGATGCTCTTATTTTCTTCTGAAAGATGCTCTTTGATTTGTTCAATCTTGCGTAAATCGGAAAAAGCTGAAAATACTCTTTCCTGCGGATAAGCTATTATTTTGGTTTCGCTTATATATTCTGCCATTGTGATGATTAATTTATTTCCAGTCGGAAGGAGATTTTCTCCATTCCTGTAAAGTGTCTAACTCGGATTCGTCTATATAATCTATTCGTAAAGCTTCTTGTATAGCTGTTTCATAATTGGTCAGAGTAGTCAGCTCTACATTGGCTTTTTCGAAATTTTCCCTGGATTGGGGAAATCCGTAATTAAAAATTGCTACCATACCCAATACTTCCGACCCGTCA
>DQAM01000302.1:0-982 GCA_003523545.1 Dysgonomonas sp. | reverse complement strand
CTATTGCTTCAACCGCTTTAAGACTGCTTCCCCCGGTAGAAATAAGGTCTTCGATTACTACAACCTTGCTGTTGGGTTTCAATTCCCCCTCTATCAGGTTTTCGAGCCCGTGGTCTTTGGGCGAAGAGCGTACATATATAAAAGGTAATCCCAGTACGTCGGCCACCAAAGCGCCGGGTGTGATAGCTCCTGTAGCTACTCCGGCTATTGCGTCGGCATCCGGATATTTCTCGATTACGATACGGCTCATTTCCAGTTTTACGAAATTGCGTATGGCCGGGTAGGAGAATAATTTACGATTATCTGTATATATAGGTGATTTCCAGCCAGAAGCCCAGGTGAAAGGGTTGGAGGGTTGTAATTTTATAGCCTTAATCCTAAGGAGTTTTTCGGCTGTCATTTTTTCGAGATTGCTCATAGTCTTGTTAAAAAAATAGTTGAATTTTTTGAAATGCAAATATAGTTAATCTAGTATATATGGCTTCTACAAATTTTATGATTTTTTCTTATTTAGTTTTATTTATGCTTTATATAAATATATGATTAACACTATTGTGTTTTTAATAATGCTGAAAATATTTTTATCTTTGTTCTTTTCAAGTATCTAACACGTACAGATGAAAATTATTTGTGTAGCTCAGAATTACTTGCAACATACGGTTGAGATGGGGTGGAAAGATGTATCTATAAATGATGATCCCGTTTTCTTCATAAAACCTGATTCAGCTTTATTATTAAATAATAAACCTTTTTTTATACCTGATTTTTCGAACAATATCCATTACGAACTCGAAGTCGTTGTAAAAATAAACAGGTTGGGTAAAAACATTGCTGAACGGTTTTCGCGCCGTTATTATGACAAAATAACGGTCGGTATCGATTTTACAGCAAGGGATATACAAGCTGAATTGAAAAAGAGAGGGTTGCCGTGGGGTGTTTCCAAAGGCTTTGATAATTCGGCAGTAGTCGGTGAATTCGTTTC
>DQAM01000380.1 GCA_003523545.1 Dysgonomonas sp. | reverse complement strand
GACGATGAAGATAATTTCCTCGCATCGAAACTCGAAAGCGACAGCTATTTCGATGGGGACGAAGCGCAACTCTTGCTGCAAAAAGCCATACTAACCCTCCCCGAAAAACAACGTATTGTTTTCAACATGAAATATTTCGACGAAATGAAATACGAAGACATGTCGGAGATACTGGACACATCGGTAGGAGCCTTGAAAGCCTCTTATCATCATGCAGTAAAAAAAATAGAAGAATTTTTATCGCACCACGATTAAACCTTTTTCAAAATACCGAGTCTATATTGTACGACTAAAAGTGTAAAGTTATGCTTGAGAATAAAAACAAAAAAAATCCGTTTACAGTTCCGGAAAATTATTTTCAGAATTTCAATGCTGAAATCATGAATAATCTTCCTGAAAAAGAGGTGAAGAAATCCAAGACTATGCCTCTCTGGAAAACTGTTTCGAGATGGGTAGCCGTAGCAGCTGCCGTAACGGGAATGGCATTTGTGGGCATGCATTATATGGATAATAATACACAACAGCCGGGGACCACTGCCGATTATTCAGGGTATGCATCCGAAGACAGTTCCACGCTTGAAAACGATTATTATCTGTTTCTGGAAGAAGATGCCACACGTATGGCATATAGAGATGCTATTTTTAATGAATAAATTTTTGAATAAACTTGCTTTAACTACTAAGACTTGATTATTATGAAACATAGATTATTATCATTTCTCATTATGCTTGTGTGTACGGTTACATTTGTATCCGCACAAAACAGGCATTTCGATGTAGATGATTTCAAAAAGAAAAAAGCCGAATATATCATCAAAGAAGTCGGATTGACCGATGCAGAGGCAAAAGCATTTATCCCGCTGAGCAACGAACTGCTCGATAAACGCTTCGAAATCAACCACAACATCCGTTCCAAAAACCGGGAAATAAGAGAGAAGCAAACCCGGACGGATGCCGATTACACCCACATGATTGAAAGTTCTTTTGACCTGCGCGAAAAAGAGCTGCAGCTCGAAAAGGAATATTATCAGAAATTCAGGAAAGTACTTTCTCCCGAAAAAATATATAAATTCCAACGGGCAGAATCTAAATTTATGAAAGAAACTTTCAATAAAAACGGACAAAAAGGAAAACCCGGCAGGAAATAAACAGTAAATTAACTATTTAATTCCGTTTTTTTACATATATTTGCTTCCGATATTTCTTAGAATAGAGATGTTGGAAGGCATAACATACAATTATCATATAGTAACTCGATTCTGAGAATAATACTATATGATATTTTGTTTTTCCGGGTAAGGCAGTTTTACATTAAAACAATTAAAAAAAGAATCTAATTACGACATGCTGCGAATAGCGATACAATCGAAAGGAAGGCTTTTTGAAGAAACAATAGCATTATTACAAGAAGCAGGAATTAAGCTTAACAATACCAAGAGATCATTATTAGTGCCTGCCAGTGGTTTTGATATTGAAGTACTCTTTCTGCGCGACGACGATATTCCGCAGGCTGTAGCAACCGGCGTGACAGATGCCGGAATAGTGGGAGAAAACGAATATGTTGAAAAAAATGAAGATGCAGTCGTTTCGAAACGGCTGGGATTCAGCAAGTGCCGTCTATCCCTTGCCATACCAAAAGACCTTCAATACGAAGACCTGAGCTGGTTTAACGGTAAAACTATCGCTACCTCCTACCCCCATATTTTACGATCATTTCTCGAGCAGAACTCCATTCAGTCCGAGATCCATGTAATAACCGGATCGGTAGAAATAGCTCCCAGCATAGGTTTGGCAGATGCTATATTCGACATTGTCAGTTCCGGAAGCACCCTGGTAAGCAACAGGCTGAAAGAAGTTGCTACAGTAATGCATTCAGAAGCTTTGCTTATAACAAATAGAAAATTATCAGAAAAAAAACAACAAATACTGGATGAGCTGATCTTCCGTATAGAAGCTGTTCAGGCATCACAGGGCAAAAAGTACATTTTGTTAAATGCCCCTGATGAAAAAATAGAAGAAATAACGTCATTATTACCGGGGATGAAAAGTCCTACAGTAATGCCATTGGCACAATCGGGCTGGAGTTCGATACACTCCGTTATCTCAGAAAAGCAATTCTGGGATAATATCGGAAAATTAAAAGCATTGGGAGCCGAAGGAATCCTGGTTATCCCTATAGAGAAGATGATATTGTAAGAGAGAGGAGAAAGAAATTACCTATCTCATAGAGGAAAAAAGAATTTTATAAACTAAGCTGTATGCGATCTTCCGGAGATTTCATAAAGAAAACAACATTTATATACATTCTGCTATTATTAAGCCAGATTATATTATTATGTATATCTATATGGAAAATCATACCCGAAAGAGACGATGACTACGACCGACAGTTTCAGATAGCAGAAGCAATTGCTATAATCATGTGTATTGCTGGCTCTTATTATATATTCTCAAAAAAAATAAAAAAAGCCCGTCTTCCGCGTGGAATCAGGGAGAAGCTCCTCATATACCGTTCGGGATTATATTCACAATGGTTAATTCTCGAAGCTCTTTCCCTATTTTCTATCGTTTCATATATAATGACTGGAGATTTTTTGTTTATATTTACCTCAGTT
>DQAM01000381.1 GCA_003523545.1 Dysgonomonas sp. | reverse complement strand
ATAGTCTAGATAGGTTTCGGCCATATAATCCATATTATGTCTCAATTCGGGATTTATGAGATAATGGGCGATCATAGTATCGAAAAGTTTTCCTTTTACCTCGATTCCATATTTTTTCAGTACGATAATGTCGTATTTAATATTTTGTCCGATTTTAACAATTTCTTCATTTTCGAAAAATTCCCTGAAATTTTCAACTTGTTTTTTAGCTTCTTCAAAGTTCGGGGATATCGGCACGTAATATGCTTCATTTTCTTCGAAAGAGAAGGACATACCTACGAGTTCACTGCTTATCGGATCCACTCCGGTAGTTTCGGTGTCAAACGAGCAAAATTTTTGTTTCAAAATTTTATCTTTTAACACATTAATTTCCTTCTCATTATCAATAAGATAATATGAATGATCTATGTCATTTAACTCTGTGAGATTTGAATATTTTTTTTCTTCCGGGACAATGTCCGTAAATTCTTCAAACAAATTGCCTTGAGAAGCCGGTTGTTTTTTAACATTTTCTTTTTTACCGTTATTTTTCAATACCCGGTCGATAAGAGTACGGAATTCGAGTTCCTTAAAAATTTTCTCGAGTTTTTCTTCATCTATATTTTTTCGTTCGAATTCTTCTTTATGAAAATCGATAGGAACATCGGTCTTGATGGTAGCCAGAAATTTTGAAAAAATAATTTGTTCTTTATTTTCTTCGAGTTTTGTTTTCAGGCTGCCTTTTATTTCGGAAGTATGTTCCAGGATATTTTCGATAGTTCCATATTCTGCAATAAGTTTTTCGGCGGTTTTAGGTCCGACTCCGGGAGCACCCGGAATATTGTCTGACGAGTCACCCATCAGGCCGAGAAGATCGATCATCAATAGGGGAGAAGCGATGTTGTATTTTTGCATCACCGCCTTATCGTCGAGAATATCAAATCCATTTCCTGCGAACTTAGGCTTATACATAAAAACTTTATCGCTTGTCAACTGCCCATAATCTTTATCGGGGGTCATCATATACACCTCTATTCCTTCTTTCTCCGCTTTTTTAGCTATAGTGCCTATTACATCATCTGCCTCATAGAAAGGAACTTCGATCCGTTTTATATTATAAGCATCTATTACTTCTTTTATAAGGGGTATAGCCGCTCTTATATCTTCGGGTGTTTCCTGCCGTTGGGCTTTATAATGTTCGTATGCTTCGTGGCGGAAGGTAGGCCCCTGCGGATCGAAAGCTACTGCAATATGGGTGGGATTCTCTTTTTTGAGTACTTCTTCAAGAGTATTGACAAACCCGAAAATAGCGGATGTATTCAATCCTTTCGAGTTTACCCTCGGGCTTTTTATGAATGCGTAATAGGAACGGTAAATGAGTGCGTAAGCGTCTAAAAGAAAGAGTTTCATGAAGCAATATGGATTTAAAAATTCTATATAAATTGTAAAGTTACAAATAAATGCTTCTAAAAGCTGAATTATTTATAAATTTGCATTTCAACAGTAATTCAGATATGGATAAAAAGCTTTTGATAGCTGAACCTATAGCCGCTGAGTTGGATACATTCAACTCTTATTTCAGGGAATCAGTACATTCTAACAATTCCAGGATACAAGATGTGATTGATCACGTGATGAGATCAGACGGAAAACATATCCGTCCGATTTTGTTATTACTTGCAGCCAAAGCTTGCGGCGAAATAAACCAGATAACTTATCTGTCTGCAGTCACTGTTGAACTGCTGCATACTGCTTCGTTGATCCATGACGATGTAGTGGACGAGTCTAAAATGCGCAGAGGAAAGGCTTCGGTAAATGCGGTTTTCGACAATAAAGTTGCAGTGCTCGCGGGAGATTATTTTTTGTCTACGGCCCTTATCAAAAGTGTGCTGTCCGGTAATATGGATATTATCTCGTCTATTTCCGATCTGGGGAGAAATCTAGCGGAAGGTGAATTGAATCAGCTATCTCTTGCTAAAGAAGTAATAATAGACGAAGATGAATATTTTGAAGTAATAAAGAAAAAGACGGCATCTCTCATATCTGTCTGTATGAAGATAGGAGCGGTGTCGGTTGGCGCTTCCTATGTGGATGTGCAGAAATTTGAGCAAATGGGAGAATATCTGGGAATATGTTTCCAACTCAGGGATGATATATTTGACTATTTCACAAACGATATTGGAAAACCTACGGGTAACGATATTCGTGAAGGAAAAGTGACCCTGCCTTTGCTGTATGCTCTTCAACACTCGGATAAAGAAGAATCTCAGCGCATGACCGGTTTGATAAGATCAGCTGATTTTTCGAATGAGGTTGTTGAAACATTGATAGCTTTTGCTAAAAAGAATGAGGGTATAGATTATGCATATTCCAGAATAGATATCTTTAAAGACAAAGCTCTTAGTATAATCGAAACACTTCCCGAAAGCGAGGTAAAAAAAGCTTTACTGAATGCAGTCGATTATGTAGTCGAAAGAGTATACTGATTTTAAGATTAAGATATTTGTAAGGCTCATAATCATTGATTATGAGCCTTTTTATTTATTTGCATCTATTAAAATTTTAATAGATAGGGCTTTTAGCTATTAATTATTTTATACTTTCCAATAGATTGTTCGCTAATCTGCTTGCCCCGATACGGAATAATTCGTTATTACACCATTCTTCTCCCAGAACTTCTTTTACAATAGTGTAATATTTGACCGCATCTTCCGTTGTAGAGATACCTCCCGAAGCTTTAAAGCCGATTTTAGTACCTGTTTTTGAATAATATTCTTTGATTGCAGAGCACATGACATACGCAGCTTCTAAAGAAGCTCCTTCGTAAACTTTACCAGTAGATGTTTTTAGAAAATCGGCTCCTGAATATATGGACAATATTGAAGCTTTCATAATATTAGACGCAGTCTTCAGTGCTCCGGTTTCCAAGATTACTTTTAGATGTGCACCCCGGCAGGAGTGTTTTATTTCAGCGATTTCTTCGGCAAGTTCTTCATAACTTTCTTCCAGAAATAACCCGAGGTTTAAAACTATATCTATTTCATCGGCTCCGTTAGCTGCAGCTAAAGCCGTTTCTGCTATCTTGACTTCCATAAATGTCTGCGAAGAAGGGAATCCTCCCGATACACATGCTATCTTTACGTCCTGTGCAGTAAGAGCTTCTTTTACGGTTTCCGCAAAATTAGGGTAAACACAGATGGCAGCTACATTCTCAATATCAGGATATGTGCCTTCAAAATCATTTACTTTTTCTGTAAATTTCCACATATCTTCACGTGTATCTGTGGTGTTGAGGGATGTCAGGTCTATACAAGTATAAAGTTTTTTATACACTTCCTGATTATTATTTTCTTCGGATTTTTCCGATACTATTTTTGATACGATAGAACTTATTTCCTTATCGTCCAGGTCGGTATTATATTGTTTTAATGTATCCAGATACTTATTTGATTCTGCCATGATTATTTTAATTTTTCGTTATTTATATGTCTGTCTTTATCTCTGTTTGTCTTTTTTTCAATATTCTGCTGAAATGCCTCTGTGAGATTAATACATGTCTGGTTAGCCAAACAGATCAATACCCAGAGCACATCTGCCATCTCATCTGCTAAATTCTTTTGCAAATCGCTTTCTTTAAAAGATTGATCGCCGTAAGTTCGCGCCATGATACGAGCTAATTCGCCCACTTCTTCGGTCAAAATAGCCATATTAGTCAGTTCGCTGAAATACCGTACTCCTACTGTTTTTATCCATTTGTCGACGGTGTCTTGTGCTTCCTCTATAGTCATATTATTCCCTTAGTTTCGAATCAATAATTATTGTGACGGGCCCGTCATTTATAAGCTGAACACTCATATTAGCTCCGAATGATCCTGTTGCGACAGGCTTATTAATCAGTTTCCCTATATGATCGCAGAATTTTTCATACAAAGGGATAGCAATATCAGGCTTCGAGGCTCGTAAATAAGACGGCCTGTTGCCTTTCTTGGTCGAAGCAAACAGGGTGAACTGTGATACCACCAATATCTCTGCATTTATATCTTTTACAGAAAGGTTCATTACCCCGTTTTCATCGTCGAAAACACGAAGATTTATAATCTTGGTACACAGCCATTCAATATCCTTTTCATCGTCAGAGTCTTCTATACCTAATAGAATTAAAATACCTCTTTCAATTTTTGATTTTACGATATTGTCGATTGTGACGGAAGCACTCTTTACTCTTTGTAATACAACCCGCATTGCTTTTTTCTTACAAAAGTATGAATTATTTGAGTTATTAAAATGAAAAAGCTGTATAATTACTTATACAGCCTTATTCTTTTATGTATAATTATATATTAATATAAATCGTTATCTGACAAATGATTATGTATGTTTTTTAATCTGAAAGCCAGATAGATGCGGAATATTCCGTAAAACAGGAACCCGAATGCAACTATATATGCTGCGAACAAGCCGGCAACGGCAGGCTGGAATAATAAGAGGATAGAAGCGATCACTCCCATAATGGACAGGGCCAGAAGCCATCCCCATCCACTTCCCCTTACAGATTGCAGATCAAAGGCCATTCCGATTCCCCAAAACGATTGGAGCATTATCCAGAAGGCTATCAGGTAAGCCAGCATAAGAGGTGCAAGTTCGAGATTCATCAGTAGTATAATTGCAAAAACAATATCTATTATACCTACTGCAAGAGTCCATCCCCAGTTGTGGATAGAATTTTTATTAGCCAGGGCGAATACAATTTCGGCTATACCTCCCATCAGGAATGCAAAAATGAAAAGGAATGTAAGAGCGGTAAAGGTTGCAAACGGCGTAAACAGACATACGATCCCCAGTATAACTGCGATAACACCTACCAAAAGGGATACCCACCAGTATTTTACTGCTTGTTTGAATGACGAAAGTAAACGATTGTCCA
>DQAM01000029.1 GCA_003523545.1 Dysgonomonas sp. | reverse complement strand
CGCTCTTCCGATCTGTTCCTGCCGCTGGGCGGCAAAGGTGCCGTTGGCTTGCAGGCTTCGTGGGAAACCGCAATAGGCATACAGGTGGGCAATCACTTCTTTTATTTCATTTACAGTCAGTCCGGCATCCAGTCCGGCGTCGAGTTCTGTTTTCAGCTTATCGAGATTGCCTGTTGCGGCAAAAGCTGAAATGGTAACTATCTTCTCCTGACGGGGAGAGAGTATATTATTTTTTGTTTCCATATCCTGTGCATTTACATTGTTAATCATTCCGCATAAGAAGATGATTGATATTATTTTCTTCATAATTCATTCCTATTAAGTTACCTTACAAAGGTAGAGTTGAATGCTTCCTATTTGTTTTTCTCATTGGCTCAAAGAATTTTGGTTATTGGTTATTGGTTATTGGCTCATTGTACTCATTTGGACGGCGAATAACCGAATTGCCGTTTGAAAGCTGTTGAGAAATGGGCAAAGTTTTTAAAACCGACTTCCAGATATACATCCGACACTTTTTTCTGCTTGTCCTGCAGTTGAAGGCGGGCAGCTTCGAGCCTCTTTTCAATCAGCCATTTTTGTGGCGGAAGGGAGCTGATTTTTTTGAAATCGTGCTTGAAAGTGGCGAGGCTCCGCCCTGTAAAATGTGCAATCTCTTCCATTGACAAATCGAACATATAGTTTTTATTCATGAAGTCGAGTATATCTATTTTCCACGGCTCGGTAAAATCGAACAGGCTTGGATAGAAGTTTTCATCTGCGTCGAGCAAAGCGTAAACTCCCTCCTGCATTTTCAACTTCATGATTTCATCTATTGGTTTTATTTTCGCATCGAAATGAGGTATTATGGACTGGAACAGGCTGTCGATAGCGGGTGTCTTCGGCAACTTGATTACGCTGGGCTTGTGCTTCTGAATCTGCTGTGGCAGTTTTTTTTTATCTATGGTTTGGTAAAAACCGCGCAGGAAGCTGCGGTTAAAAATCATGGATATACCGCTAAAATGTTCTTTGCCCCGGGGTTGCTTAGTCATGTTTACTCTGTTATCTTTACGCAGGAAAACACATTCTCCTTTAAGTACGCGTGTCGTAACTTTACCTTCATGTAAAATGAGTTCCCCGAAATATACATATACCAGAGTATGGTCTTTTATCATATCCCGGCATATCAGTTCATTATTGAGGTAGTAGCTGAAGAATATGTCGGAATAATTGAAAGTAAAGGAGTCTTTACATTGAGAATCCATCTATAATTGGTTTGATATAGTGGTTAGCTATTCTTTACTTTATAACGTAACCAGATACCGTCGCCTGAAAGTTTTTCCACATCGATAAGGCTGAACTCTACCGGTGCTTTTTCGGGCAGGTAACCGGCTTTTTCAAACAAGGTAACGGTGTCGGATGAACTGTCGGTAGCCGGAACGATAACCAGACTCAGCTCGTCTATGATACCTTCGCTAAGGAATGAACCGTTGATATATCCGCCACCTGAAACCATGAGGGTTTTGATGCCGAATAGTTCATACAGTTTTTCGCTGGCAAGGGTACAGTCGAGTTCTTTCTCTCCGGCAATAATATAGGATATACCCATACGGCGCAGGAAGTCGCGGTAGGCATTGGATGCTTTTCCGGTAAGGACTTCAATGATGTGGGCTGTAGGCCGTTCCTCATAATTGAGAGTATTTGCCGTCCAGCCGATTTTTCCGGAAGCATTGACAGATACATAATACATCGGTGCATCGCTAACGGCTACATAGTCTCCTTCGGGTACCTGTGGGGCGTTTTCTTTTACTTCCGGGGTTACGGTAAAAGGTGAAGTTCTCGTCGGTGGTTACACGTCCGCAGAGCCACGCATCTGGATTATATAAGTTATTAGTGCGTTCGTACTCCTGTCCGACGTTATTGGCTGCATCGGATTGCATAAACGGGCCGGTAATTTTACCGTCAACGGCTGTCATCATGTGACAAATGATGGTTGGTCTCATATCAAAAAAATGTTTTTAATGTTTTCAACACAAAGGTAATAAGAGAGCCACCGGGGGTGTTTTTCCCAGTGGCTCAAAGAATTTTGTTGATTGGCTCAATGCCGCTTATCAGCGTTTTTTCTGTTAAACAGAGGCTTGGTGTTCGTTAAACAGAGAGGGTTGGTTTGTTAAACAGAAATATTTTTTTGTTAACCGTTTTCCCGTGAGTAAAAAAGCTTCTGACAAAAGAACTATACGGAAGGGTTATGCCCGAAATGTTTCTTATAGGCGGCTGAGAAATGTGACAGGTTCTTAAACCCGACTTCAAGATATACATCGGATATTTTCTTGTTTTCGTTGCGTATTTTATCATTGGCTACTTCCAGCCTTTTGTTCATCAGCCATTTTTGGGGTGATACTAGTGTGAGTTTTTTAAAGTCGCGTTTAAAGGTTGCAAGGCTCCTTCCGGTATAATGGGCTATGTCTTCGATGGTGAGGTCGTACATGTAGTTTTCTTCCATAAAATCGAGAATGTCGATTTTCCACGGTTCTGTAAAGTCGAAGAGTATCGGGTAGAATATTTTGTCGATATGGAGCAGGGAGAATATGTCTTCCTGCAACTTGAGTTTCATAATGGCTTCAACAGGTTTGATGTTGGAATCGAAATAGGGCGCTATGGACTGGAACAAGCCTTCAATGTTAGGGTTTTGGGGCAGCTTAATTATACTCGGCAGTTCTTGCGGCACGGTTTCGGGAAACTTGTCTTTATCAACGGTCTGGTAAAATTCGCGCAGGAAGTTGCGTTTAAAGATCATGAAGATGCCTTTAAACATTTCGTCTCCTTTGGGTTGCTTATTCAGGCTTACACGGTTGTCTTTACGAATGAATACACACTCTCCGGCACCGATTACGTTTTCTTTATCTCCCTGCCGGGCAAGGACTTCTCCCGAATATATGTAAATAAGCATGTGGTCTTTTACCATCGGTGTGCAAGAGCATTCCCGATTGAAATAATAGCTAAAAAATATATCAGAATAGTTGAATGTAAGTTCATCAATACGGTCGAATTCCATACGCTTGCTTCTTTTATCTACAAAGATACAATTTTGTTTATTGGCTCAAAAATACATTTTGGATTTCTATCATTACTGAATTGGTTAAGGACACTTCTTTCTTCTCTTTTTTATTGCCATATTTTAATAATTTTAGGACAACAAAGGTACTGGATAATGTTGTAGAAAAAGATTGATAATAGTTACAGATCCGGTACTTTTCAATCATTAACCAACAAGTTTGGCTCTCTGCCCGGCATTCACTATTTTTGTTATTATTATAAATGCAGACCAATGAGCAACAATCTACTTAGAACCGATAAAGACCCTATGGGTTCTGCTATATCTGATTATTACCACCACAAAAAAACGGATCGTTTACGCGTTTTTTCTTCTCAATTCGATGAAGATGAAATTCCAGTAAAACAATTGTTCCGTGCCTTCAAGCAAATGCCGGTATTGGAAAAGACAGCATTACAACTCGCCACTGGAAAAATCCTGGATGTAGGCGCAGGAAGCGGTTGCCATGCTATAGCGCTTCAGGAAGCTCAAAAAGAAGTTTGTGCCATTGATATCTCTCCATTGTCGGTTGATGTGATGAAAAAGCAAGGCGTAAGAGACGTACGTATGGTAAATCTGTTCGACGAACAATTTCAGGAAACATTCGATACGATTCTCATGTTGATGAACGGTTCGGGCATCATCGGACGCATAGAAAATATGCCACGATTCTTTCAGCGAATGAAAAAATTGCTTAACCCCGGCGGGTTTATCCTTATGGATTCCAGTGACCTGAAATATCTTTTTGAAGAAGAAGATGGATGTTTTCATATTGATATTGCAGGGGATTATTATGGACAGATTGACTTTCAAATGCAATATAAAGATATTAAAGGCGAGCCATTCGACTGGTTATATGTTGATTTCCAGACTTTACGCCTTTATGCATCTAACAATGGCTTCAAAGCAGAGTTAATTAAGGAAGGAAGCCATTTCGACTATCTGGCTAAACTTATGCCCTTTGACTAAATCAGTATCTACAGACTATTTCAATACTCTATGCTATACAAGAATAAGTAGCTGGTCGGGTTGTTCTTCAAATAGCTTATTAAATAGTAAAGAAATCAGACTTACCGTTTCTTTTCTCGTAGTTGTTTACCGTCCGAAAAGGCCTTTCCTATCTTTTCGCCTACCTTTAGATATTCGTTGTTAAACGGATCAAAAACAAGTGGTACTACTTTTAAAGCATCTAGCTTGCCGTTTTCGTCGAGCACACGTTCATCGACTGGAAAACTTTGCTGAATTTGACCCCATCTCGCCAATCCAAACTGACCCCCATGTAACAATCCAAACTGACCCCCATGTAACAATCCAAACTGACCCCCTGGTTGCAGTTTAAATTGACCCCGGTAAAGAAGAGTAAAACAGAAGCTAGTTAGTTTTGTTTTAAAGTGTTAAAATTTTTGTTACTTAAAAGCTGAGCAACAAAAATTTATCATCATGTCTAACAAAACCATTAGTATGTTAAAACTACGACAAGTAATCCGTCTTTATAATCAAGGCAAAGGCACCAAAGCCATTGCCGGTATGTTGTTTATCTCGCGCAATACCATCAAGAAGTACCTGCACATTTTCCTTAGTTCAGGCCTTAGTTACGAGGCCTTTTCAGCGATGAGCGATCTGGAGTTATCTCAGAAGTTTCTGGTTGCCGCCCATCCGGAGAAGAGCCAGCGTCAAGTGGATCTGGAAGCTCAGCTTCCGGGTATATGCAGGGAACTCAAGCGTAAGGGAGTTACCAAAGAGATGCTTTACAGGCAGTATATAGAGAAGTACCCTGAGGGTTACGGCATCTCCCGCTTCTGCGGTTCTATCCGGTTGTACTTAGCCCAGCATCGTCCTGTTATGCACATCGAACATAAAGCCGGCGACAAGATGTATATCGACTTTACAGGTCAAAAATTACATTTGGATAGTGGAGATGGGAGCAAGACAGAGGTAGAAGTCTTTGTTGCTATACTGGGATGCAGTCAACTCACTTATGTGGAAGCAGTAGCCAGCCAGAAGAAAGAAGACCTGATACGGACCTGTGAGAACGCTCTGATCTATTTTGAGGGCGTACCTTTGGTGGTTGTATCCGATAACCTGAGAGCTGCCGTAACCAAGGGTAGTAAATACGAAGCGGTGTTGAATGAGTCCTTCGCCTGCTTTGCGGAGCATTACTCGATGACAGTTCTTCCGGCAAGGGCTTACAAACCACGGGACAAGTCCCTGGTGGAAGGAGCAGTAAAACTGGTATATAAAACAATCTTTACCAAGCTGGACAAGCGTATCTTCTATGACCTGAGTTCATTGAACGCTGCTATCCGGGTCGCCCTGGAGATACACAACAACACACCTATGTATAAACGAGAGTACAGCCGCCGGCAACAGTTCGAGGAGATTGAGCGTGATGTGTTGCAGGACCTGAACCCGATCCGCTATGAGCTGAAAGAACAGGCTCAGCTTACTGTCTGGAAGATGGATATATACGCTTAGGAATGGATACCCATTATTACAGCGTTCCCTATAAATACATCGGCAAAACAGTCAAAGTCCTTTATACTTCGCAGTCAGTGGAGGTTTACTACCGACATGAACTCATTGCCCAACATGTGCGTAACAGGCGTAAGTATCAATACACGACCAACACAGAACACCTGGCCTCCCAACACCAGTTCCTGACCGAGTGGTCTGTCGAGAAGTTTATATCCCAGGCTCTGAACATACATGGTCTAAACACTATTATACCTTTGCTCTGATGAACAATAGGCCGAACAAGGACGGCGCCCAGACAAACGTGGAATGGTTATGGAAGAAAAGGGAAAGGGCATCATTAAGGAGATTATGTAGTAGAAATATATGCTTTCACAGCATCAATAGTAGTAGAAAGTAAATTCTCAAGTGTAGCCTGAAAGAAGCTACTCTTGGTTTATTATCCGAGACTGTTTCCGAAATGCAGGTTATTAATGTAATTGTAGAATACGCAGTAATAGTGTGTATTCGAATTACAAAT
>DQAM01000524.1 GCA_003523545.1 Dysgonomonas sp. | reverse complement strand
TCCATTACCAGTATATTTTTTTGCGGAGCTTCGTGTGGGCAGCAAAGATCGTAAGCATAAATTCCGGATGCACTTTCATTTGTTATTACAATAACTCCGGCATATCCTTGATTGGGGTATTGTTTTGAATACAAGGGGTTGTTAAACTCATTTTCTATTTGGGTTTGTATTGAAATATTTACGCTTGCATAAGGGACGGAACTCGACCAGTCATCTTCTTTAGAGCATGAAGTAATAATAGTCAAAAGAGCATAGATTCCAAGAAATAAATAAAAATGTTTCATAATTTTATCATTAATATAGTGTGTAAAATTAAAGAATGGGAGGTAAATATTAACTAATTGTAATATTAAAATATGATAAAGCATTGATATTGTAAATTCTTTAATACCTTTGATTTTTATTGAAAAAGTGAATGAGATGTTAGGTTTGTCATTAGTAGAATTTACAATAATTATCCTGTTAGGTGGTGTGCTGGCAGGTTTTTTGGGAGCATTGACCGGCTTAGGCGGCGGGGTAGTGGTAATACCGCTTTTAACCCTGGGGTTTGGAATAGATATGCGGTATGCTATCGGAACAGCGTTAGTTACGTCTATAGCGAGTTCATCTGGTGCTGCCGCAGCATACATAAAAGAAGGTATAACCAATGTAAGAATCGGGATGTTCCTTGAAATAGCGACAACCACAGGTGCGGTTATCGGAGCCATAATAGCCGTCTACCTCGACAAGCAGTACATTGCTATTATATTCGGATTCGTACTAATATTTTCTGCTATCCGTTCGGTTCGCAAAACGGAGACCAATGAGGATTATACTTTACCTGGCGATAAACTTGCTGAAAAGTTAAAACTTAATAGCTCCTTTCCTACTAAAGAAGGTATCGTAAAATACAATGTGCACAATGTGGGAATCGGTTATTCACTTATGACTTTAGCGGGAATATTGTCCGGATTATTGGGGATTGGCTCAGGAGCTTTAAAAGTATTGGCAATGGATACTGCCATGAAAATCCCGTTTAAAGTTTCTACTACAACAAGTAATTTCATGGTTGGTGTTACAGCTGCAGCCAGTGCTGTAATTTACTTGCAAAGAGGGTATATAGATCCGGGTATAGCTATGCCTATTGTGGTCGGAGTTCTTGCTGGAGCATTTCTGGGTTCGAGGATTTTACCGAAAACAAATGTCAAAAAATTAAGAATGCTTTTTAGTATTGTTATTACCGTGTTGGCAGTTTTTATGATGTATAATGGTATAACCGGAAAACTTTAGAATATGGGTTTCAAGATATTTTCCAAAGAATTCTGGAATGAGGAATATGTAGAACAATACATAGGCAAACTTCTTCGCTATGGTGTCATATTGGCGTGTACGATTACTTCATTCGGAGGGATTATTTATATTATCCAAAGTAAAGGAAAAATGCCGGATTACAGTTCCGTGCCTTCAGGTGAAGAATTTTCCGGCGTAGCGCATTATTTGCGGGAGATCAGTACAATTCTTCCGCGGGTATTGGATTTTGACGGGGCGGCAATAATACAGTTAGGTGTTTTGGTGCTAATCGCGACACCTATTATCAGGGTTGCGTTTTCAGCTGTTTCTTTCTTGATAGAAAAAGATTATATGTATGTTGCCATTACACTTATAGTTTTAGCTATTATATTAGCTAATATGATTTTAGGTATTCATTAAAGTAGGAATATGCTGTTGAGTTTTTATGCTATGGGTAAACAAAGATTATATTTTTTATTGTTTTTGGGATTAGTGTTATTTTGTAATTGCTATTCCATAGAAAAGAAGATTCATCAGGGAATTATTAGAAATTGTCCTGTAAATAATTATTGGAGCAATTTTAATTTCTCAGACCCTAGTTGGACACAGAAGCCTAAAAATCTCGAACGTATAATAATAAGGTATATACAAGGTTTAGATCATTGCGATTCAAAATCTGCAAATGAATCTTTGAAATCTACCATTATCCGTGTAGAAAAAGAAGGAACTGAAAATATTTATAAATTGTTTCTCGAATTATTCAGGAAATATTTATATGATCCTAATTCACCCTTTCGTAATGATGAATATTATATACCCATAGTTGAACACGTAATCCAGGATGGAACTTCCTCTTCTACAGATAAAGAGCGTGCCAGATTTAATTTAGCAGTATTACAAAAAAATTGTATCGGAAGAAAAGCGAACGATTTTACATATAATTTATCTTCGGGAAAGACGGGAAGTTTGTCACAGATTAAGTCTGATTACACCCTTCTTATGTTTTATAATCCGGATTGTCATGCTTGTGAGGAAACTATACAGAATATTAAAAAATCATATCCAATAAATTCACTGTTGAAAGAAGGGAAGATAAAAATATTGGCAGTTTATCCGGACAGTAATCTTGAGATTTGGAAAAAACATTTTAAAGATATTCCTTCTGAATGGATAAATTCTTACGATTTACAACAGAGAATTGAGAAAAACAGATTGTATGATCTAAAAGCAATACCTACATTATATTTGCTTGACAAAGAAAAAAAAGTGATACTTAAAGATGCTGACTTTCCGGCTTTAGAGAAATGGATATCTCAAAATATCGTAAACAAATCTGACTAGTTACACAACATACTATTCTGTGCTTCATAATATTTTCCTATCTTTGCGCTCGCAATCACTTAACAACTTGTCTGATTAGAAGATAATCGATTATATAAACAAAAACTAAATATTTTTTATGGCTACTACAGCAGATATTAGAAACGGAATGTGCATCGACTTAGATGGACAGTATTTCGTAATTATTGAATTTCTACATGTGAAACCCGGAAAAGGAGCTGCTTTCGTCAGGACTAAAATGAGGAGTGTGAAGACAGGCCGTGTATTGGAAAAGACTTTCAATGCTGGGGTCAAAATTGATGAAGTACGTATCGAAAGGAGGCCTTATCAATACCTTTATAAAGACGATATGGGTTACAATTTCATGAATAATGAAACATTTGAGCAGGTTTCTATTCCCGGCGAATTAATAGAAGGAGTCGCTTTCCTGAAAGAAGGTGAAAACATAGAAGTACAAGTGCATGCCGAAACAGAAACTATCCTGACCGCTGAGCTTCCTCAGAATGTAGTTCTGGAAGTTACTTATACGGAGCCCGGACTGAAAGGAGATACAGCAACGAACACGTTAAAACCTGCAACTGTAGAAACCGGAGCAGAAGTAAAAGTTCCTCTTTTTATTAATGAGGGTGAAAAAATCAGAGTAAATACCCGTGATGGATCATACGTGGAAAGAGTAAAATAAGAAGATAGTATATATTTATAACTCATAGAAAATCGTGTTTGGTATAGTTTCCTAAACACGATTTTTTTATCTTTGGGTTTTATTAAAATATGGAGCAATCAAAACTGAAATTAAAGATTACTGATTGGGCCGAAGAGGACCGTCCCCGGGAAAAACTTTTGTTAAAAGGGGTATCTTCTCTTTCCGACGCAGAATTAATTGCTATTTTGATTGGTTCCGGTAATAAAAATGAGACCGCAGTAGAACTGTCGCAACGGATATTATTTTCTGTAAATAATAATCTTAATTCCCTCGGAAAATTAACAATCAACGACCTGGTCAAGAATTTTAATGGTATAGGTGAAGCAAAAGCAATATCGATTATTGCTGCACTGGAATTAGGTAAAAGGCGAAAATCAGCAGAAAG
>DQAM01000503.1 GCA_003523545.1 Dysgonomonas sp. | reverse complement strand
TTGCCCGTTCTCCTGTATAAGCAGGATATGCTAAGCGGATGCTGCCTGCGGATGAAATTATTTTTTCTCTTGAAAAACTCATTTCGCCAAATCCTTTCTCAACCCACCCTGTCAGATTGGGAGTTATATCTAATGATGTACTGTATAAAATCTTTTTTTCCGCTCCGATGGTTTCCGCTGATTTTGAGGCATCCGGTATTAAAGGACTATGAATGAACCCTGTGCGTATAATGTACTTTTCCAGATTTTTGTCCGGAGTAAAGCTTTGTTGTGAAAAACAAGCCTGTATGGACAAAAAAGACAATACAAATGCCGGAAAATATTTTTTCATGGTTTTATTTATGTATTTTATTTGTTCAATCCGTTATAAACGGCTTTACTTAGTGTTCTTTCATCATCGTCTCCGTTGTAATCCCAGTACATAGCGCCAAGTAATCCGTTTTCAAGTATATATTTACATTTTATGCCTATTGAAACGGGGTCATCATAACCACAGACATATTCATTATTTTCGTCGGTCAGATAGGGAGCTTTCGCTATATCATCCCAATTTTTCTGAAATCCGTTTAAAGTAATGATTTGTTTATAATTGTTGAAATCTTTTATTTTTTCGTTGCCTCTCCCGTAAAAGGGAATACCCATAACCAGTTTTTCCGGCACAATTCCTGCATTGATGTGAGCTTTTACTGCTTCATCAACGGAGATTCGGCCGGTATGTTCAGACCTGTATAATCCGGAATGATGATGCGGAGGATTTCCCATATCATATGCCATTATATTGACAAAATCGATATACGGGTCTATTCCTCTGAAATCGATATATTGTGCATCGGCGGAACTTGCAAGGGTAAGCAATTTATCGTTTCCTATTTGTTTGCGTATATCTTTCATAAGCAGAGTAAAGTTGTCTTTGTCGGCAGGTGAGGCGGATATTCCGGCCATATTGCTGGTCGGATATTCCCAATCTATGTCGATGCCGTCCAGTCCGAACTCTTCTACTACCCGCTGACAATCCCGGGCAAAAGCTTCCCTGTAACTTTTACCGGCAGCCATTTCGCTAAAACGCCCGCTTTCCCATCCCCCTATCGAGAGGATGACTTTCAGGGAAGGTTTTTGTTTTTTCAGGTTAACGAGTTGTTTGAGGCGTGGCTCATTATCTATACGGACACCATCGAATGTTTCATTCACATGTCCGAAAGCATAATTTATATGTGTCAGATGAGTGGGATCTGGTATTACATTGCTCCACGACGTAACATAAGCTATTACGGCTTTTTTCTCGTTGTAGTTATTATCTTCTGTCTTGTTGCCGGCAGATGCAAAAACGGGAAATATGCCTGCCAGTATAAATAGTATTGAAATTATATTTTTCATATTGTCATTTTAATTAGTTAAAATTAGTAATTATCCGGCAGAATGCTTTACTCTCGATCCTATCAATGCATAATACAGCATGTATATTTCCCCAAAGACAACAATAGTCCATGTCCAGCGCCATCCCCCGGCCATATCGGCAAGTATACCCTGAAGAAGCGGAAGGATAGCACCTCCGACAACCCCTATCATAAATACTCCGGAAGCAATAGAAGTGTACTTGCCTAATCCTGCAATAGATAGGGTAAATATAGCTCCCCACATGATAGAATGAAATAATCCGACGGCAACGAGCAGCCACGGGTTGTTCATAATAATGGCAAAAATAGTCAATGTTGCGGCAGAAACCGTAGTAATAATCAATTGTGTACGAGGTGGTACTTTGCTAACGGAGCTTCCCACTAAACGTCCGATAAGCATTCCGCCCCAATAAAGTGTGGCCATTAGCGCTGGTATAGCAAAATTAATCCCGAAAAGGGTAAGCGAACGGCTTCCGAAAAAAGAAAAAGGCCCATGAATGCTTTCCTGTTCTATGGCGTATAAATTTATATTGGCACCTATAGCAACTTCTACCCCTACATAAAAAAAGATAGCTATTACTCCTAATGTGAGATGGCTGAACGACCACAAGCTTTTTTCGAGTTTTTCACCTGCTTCGGCTTTTGTTCCTTTCACATCGGGTAATGATAGTTTCATTACTACAAAAGCAACAATCAGCATAATGATGACAAGCGCAATGAAGGGTACCATCAACTGGCTTACCTGAACTTGTTCCATAGATAGTCCTCCGAATACAATACCTGTTACGAAAAAAGGCGCTATGGTAGTACCGATCGAATTGGCCGAGCCTCCTATGGCCATCCTTTGAATGGCTTGCGTACCCTTAACGGTACAGGCTGACAAGTATGGGTTTATGACAACCTGAAGTATGGTTGCAGAAGCCCCGACTACAAATGAACCAAGCAGGAAAATAAAAAATCCGAAAGGTACGGATGCGGATAAAATCTGAATTTTAGAATCAGGAAATTGTACAGTGTACCAGGAAGAAAGGAAAAATATAAACAGGCCTATTATCATCACAAATAATCCTCTGACTAATGTTCCTTTATATCCATACTTCGTAACCCAGGCCGAACCTATTCCGCCTGTCAATGGGTAAGCAAGAAACCAGGAGAATGTAATAAGAGTAGCAAATGTATTTTTGAGGTCGGCTGCTCCTTCTAGAAAAGCTGTTTTAAGCGGCCCTTGGAATTGTCCATTGGCAGTAGTTAAAAAACCTACTACGAAGAACAGGAAAACCAATGTGACGAAAGGCCCGATATAATTTATTTGTTTTTCTTGGGTTGTCATAACTAGCTTTTTTAGTGTTATAAATGTTTAGCTGCTTGTTCGTCGAGTAAGAATTCGCAGTCCGGATGAAGTTGTAATATAGAAGCCGGAATATCGGTAGTGATGGGGTTGCAAAGCATTTTCTTTACTATTTCGGCTTTACTGTCTCCCTTGGCAGCCAGAACAATTTTGCGTGCATGCATAATGTTTTTGATACCTAATGTCAGACCGCCTAATTCGCCTTCTGTTATTCTGGTTTCTTTTCTTACCCGGGCTTCTAATACTCCGTCCATCCGGGATATCCAGGTTTCACTTTCGAAAGGCGTTCCCGGTTGATTGAATCCAAGGTGTCCGTTTGTGCCGAGTCCCAGTATTTGCAGGTCTATTCCACCTCTTAGTTCTAATTCGGATTGGAATTTTTTTGCTTCTTCTGTATAATTGTCCGATAGAGTAGGCGGCATGATAAAATTTTCCTCTTTAATCCCGAGTGCATCAACAATCTGATTTTTCAGCATCGTGTAACATGCTCCGTCATAATCACGAGGAACATTCGTTATTTCATCCAGACCGAAAAGTGTAATACCTGACACATCGAAAGGATTCGATCTAAATATTTCACTAACGATACGGTGCATATTTTTAGTTGTTTGTCCTGTCGATAATCCGATTACCGCATGCGGGTTTGACAGCATGCATCCGATTATTTTCCAAGCGGCTATCCGGTCAAACTCTTCTTCGTTTTTAGCTATTGTGATTTTAAGACTCATGGTGGTATTTATAAGATTATATCTGTTATTTGTTCATTGCTACTGCTGCTGCGCCGATTAATCCGATAAAATCAGGATTTAGCTTTGTGAGAACAACTCCATTGGTAACGAACCTCATGGTTGTAGGATTCAGATAGCCTTGTATTTTCGGAAGCATGAAACCTGAGGATACGATTCCTCCGCCTAATATTACGGTATCCGGATCACTAACCCTTACGAGATTCATTATCAGTCCGGCAATACCCTTTGCAGCATTTTCTACCAATACTGTACATAGCGGATCATTTTCTTGATTTAGGGCATATATCTCTTTTACATCTACTTTTAAATTTTCATCCAGAGGTATATATAAACGACTCTCAAATTGTCTTTTCAATACTCTTGCAGACCGGTCAAATCCCATTCCCGAAGCTATTAATTCTACACAGTTGTCTCTACCGCATCCACATTTAATACCTATATCTATGCCTACATTTGTGTGTCCCGTCTCTCCTGCGTTGAAGTGGCTGCCTCTGACCAAAGAACCGTTGATTACAAATCCGGAGGCAATTCCTGTTCCTATATTTATGTATATAAAATCTTTCGAAGTACTTCCATGCCCCCATGTTTTTTCCGCTCTTGCCGCACTTTTTACGTCGTTATCAATATAACAAGGCATATCGAACGTTTCGGATAATTCTTGTGCCAAAGGGATTGCTCTATTTCTTTTAGGATCCATCTGTAACCAGATGCCGCTTGCATTATCTACCCTGCCGATAAGTCCTACTCCCATACTTAGAGGTCGGGAATCAGCCGCCCATCCTTCGTTTTTTATATAATCTTCTACCGATTTCTTAATTATTGCAACAGCGGCAGTCTGATTTATATAACCTGTTTCGTAACGTTTATAATTCAGTACCTCTCCTTTAGAATTGACTTCACCTACAAGAAGTTTTGTTCCTCCTAAATCTATTGATAAAAATGTGTTTTCTTTTCCCATATGGTTGGTATTTATCACTGTCCGATTTTATAAAGGATTATATGATTTCAGGGTATTATATTTTATGAATTGTATTTCTATGATATATATTAACAAAAATAAAAGCATTCATATCAGCAGATGCCCCTTTTTGCGTATAAGTTCCTTCAAATTGCGCAGATTATAATATGATTTTTCTTTTAATGTTATTTTTAAGATTATAAAAAAATACTGATGACCCTGTCAGCAAATGAAAATGAGCCTCAGGGCAAAAAAAGCTGTATATTATTAAGTATCTTTGTGAAAGAAAAACGATGAGCCTGTAAACGAAAACATACACCCCAATAAACGGATAT
>DQAM01000527.1 GCA_003523545.1 Dysgonomonas sp. | reverse complement strand
AATATGGAAGCTACAATAAAGTTCAAACCCTTTAAAGAACATCTAACCATCGGTGTAACTCCCGGATTCAACCGTTTTATAAGCAAAGGAAACAGTTATACCCATGCTTACACCAATAAATACATACGCGGAAATATCGATGCCATGTACAAGGGATGGATAATGACATTCATGGCAGGAACATCGTGGGATTGGTTTTACGGAGAAACCATGAATGAAGGTGAAACACTCTATATGCTCGGGTTCGGTTATAACAAACCTGCATGGTCGGTGATGCTCGGCGCTTTCAATCCTTTCGGCGGATCATACAAGCGTTACGAAGAAAACTGGTCTAAACTGGCTCCAAGTAAAAACGAGATATTCACCAATGATATCAAACAGATGTTCATGGTAAGAGCCACATTCAATATCAACTTCGGACGCCAGTTTAAAGGAGGTGACAGACGTATAAATAATTCGGATACAGATGCAGGAATTATGTCGGGAGCAAAAAAATAAGAATCTTTTCCGAATAATAAAAGAAAAAGAGCAAGTTATCGGCTTTGCTCTTTTTTTAATTAAAATCAACTGCAAATTGTAACCTTATCAAACCCATCCTAGTCCTATTTAAAAATCTGAATAACTACAATAATAATGAGATTGAAATACCTACTACCACTTTTATTTTTGATACTAGTACCAAACCTGTTTGCCCAAACGGGCTCAATTACAGGAAAGATACTTGAATCGACATCCAACTCACCAGTAGAATGGGCAACCATCAGCATACTGACAAGTGACTCAACTTTTATAAAGGGGATTAACTCCGACGACAACGGAGATTTCACTCTGCAAAATATATCCAATGGAGATTATATATTATGCGTCGGATATATTGGATATGAAACCCATTATATGACAATCCAGAAATCTACTGAAAACTATAATGCCGGAAATATTCTTTTAGAACCTTCCTCTATACTGTTAGAGGGTGTAGTTGTCACAGCCCAATCCGTTATAAATAAATCGGACAGGAAACTGGTAACGCCCTCCAAAGCTCAGGTAAAAGCGTCTAGTAATGGGATTGATTTATTACAAAGATTGCAACTGCCCCGGCTCTCTTTTGACTTTATGAGTAATACTGTGAGTCTGCCTGGAAATGGAGAATTACAACTGCGGATAAACGGTATAGAGGTAACCAACGCAGAGATCATGGCTATCAGGCCGGAAGATATTATTAGGATTGAGTACCACGACCAGCCGAGCGCACGTTACGGAAAAGCAGAGATCGTTATAGATTACATCGTACGCCGGAAAGAATCAGGAGGAAATATTAATGGCAACGGTATGAATGCGGTCGGGGAATCCGTTTTTAGCAATAACTTTCTCTCTGCAAGAGCTAACCATAAGAAATCGGAATTTTCGGCAAATATCTACGGAATGAACCGCAATTTCAAATGGAAAAGGGCAAACAATGAAGTGTTCAAATTCCCGGACAAAGATATATCACGGACAGAACAGGGATTACCTACAAAATACCACGAAGATCAAATAAATACAACTATAAACTATAGTCTTGTCGAGGCTGACAAATATTTTTTCAATGTCCGGTTCAGATATAACTATGATGACCAACCATATTCTTATACGGATCGTAAAGGTATTATTACTACATCATCTAACTCTACGGTACTTTCACTATATGACCACACTTCGTATAAAGAGAATATCCCTTCACTCGATTTGTATTATCAACGGAATCTGAAAAATAAGCAACTGGTTATTTTCAATATTGTAGGTACTCATATCGCGTCCACTAACTGCCGTATATATCAGGAACTCGACAATAATATTCCTCTGACCGATATACTTTCGAATATCTCCGGAGACAAATATTCCCTTATAACTGAAGGAATATATGAAAAAACATTTTCTTCTGGTAAATTAACTGCAGGACTTAAACATTCCCAGATCTATACCAACAACAAATACAGCGGAAATACTCAGGCAGAAATAAATATGAATCTAGCCGAAACTTATGCTTATGCCGAATACATGCTTAATAAAGGAAAAATCAATTATACCTTTAACGTCGGGATGATGCGCACTTATTACAGGCAAGACAATTCAACGTTAGAGAAATACACCCTTCGCCCGAGTATCAGTACATCTTATAATATAAACGACCATACTTTCATTAGAGGGCGCGCATACATTTGGGGAGGAAATCCTTCGCTTAGCGACCTAAATAATGTAGAACAAGTTATAGACTCGTTTCAGATCAGGAGAGGAAACCCCGACTTGGTCTCCTACAAAGATTATGGCGGAAATATTTCATTCGGCTATAACAAGGGCATTATAGGCATCGACTTGAATGCAACATATAAATATTTAGATAAGCCTGTTATGGAAAGTATATTATATGAAAACGACAAATTCATACGCCTACCGGAAAATCAAAAAAATTATCAACGCTTATCTATCGAAACAACTTTGAAAATACGTCCTTTAAAAGACCATCTTACGATTTCTGTCACTCCTGGAATCAATAATTACAAGAGTATAGGCAACAACTACAGGCACTTGTATACTAATCCGTATGTGAGGATAAATATTGATGCAATCTACAAAAACTGGATATTGAATTTCTGGGCAACGACTGATAATAATTGGTTTTATGGAGAATCGATGAATCAGGGAGAAGCTTTCCAGACACTCGCTTTCGGATACAATGCACCCAGATGGTCGGCAATGATAGGGGCAATGAACCCAATAGGGACTGATTATAAAACAAAGCAGGAAAATTGGTCGAAATTTGTCCCCAGCAAATCACAACTTATAGGTGACAATCTTACCCCTTTGTTATTTATCCGGGCTTCCTTTAATATCAACTTCGGACGGCAGTTCAAAGGAGGAGACAGACGTATAAATAATGCGGATACAGATGCCGGAATTATGTCGGGAGCA
>DQAM01000028.1 GCA_003523545.1 Dysgonomonas sp. | reverse complement strand
CTGAAAAGGCAGTGCTTCATATAAATATTTATATCTGTTCTTTGCAAGTGCTCCATTCATAGCCAAACAAGCCAGCACAACGAATAGAAAAGTTTTTCTTAAAACAATCATTTTACATATCAGATTATAGGGAAGTAAGGCATATAACCTTACTTCCCTGTTATATACTAGCTTGAATTACCACCAGCGTGGGTCACCGGGTTGCGATTCACCTCCGATTACCGGATCTTTTATGGTGAAATCGGATTCTGCCGGATTAGCGAATAGGTCGGTAGACGGTTGCATGTATTCGTTTACTCCTGATAACGGATAACTGCTGTTTACACTATAATCACTCGTTTTGTATGAACTGAATACATAAGTAGATTCAATCTTCGGATTAGTAGCCCTTAAGCTCAACGATTCGTCAGGTGAAGCGAAAATACTATTGCTGACAGTGAAAGTTGCAGGAATATTGGCAGTCTTTCCATCGAAATTTACAAAGTATCGGTTAGTAGCAGTCTGAATATTGTAGAAAGTACAATAATCCATTTTTAAAGAGGATGTTACCGGCCCTTTGAAGGTAAAAGTACTCGCATTGATTACATTGGCTATGGTAGTATTGGATATTTCTATATCGCCAAGCGAAACAGAACCAGCATCGCCTACGAGTACCCCATAACTTCCTATATTATCTATGATACAGTTGTCAATGATTAGCTTATCAACGGTCAGATTACCACGCATGCGGAATACTCCTCTTACAGTATGTATTTTGGAATGAGTAAGCTGAAAGCTTGATATCGTTCTTGTACCAGAAGGATTATCGTTCATCAGGTAGTCCGAAGATGCGCTTGTACCTTCCACTTCCATATTGTTTATCCATAATTGGAAATCTGAAACCGAATTGTCAATTTTTATCTCTTTCGTTTTTAGATATGCCTGTCCTTCGTCTCCGGCTAATCCCCACAATGTAAGAGCGGTAATATGAGAAGGTATTTCCCACGCTGCATCACTGATATCGTAACGTGAACCTGCCGGAAGTACCAATACAACTTCAGGGTCTGTTATTGCATTCAGATATTCCACGATATTTTCATTACCGGTCAGCCAGTATTTCGTACCCGGTCCTGAAACTTTTTGTAATGTTTTGAAACTGATGCTTCCCCGTTTAGTATTATTGTTGAATATCTCTAAACTATATGAAGTATTATCCATCAGATTGTCTATCTGTAAAGTACCTGCCGAAATATCTTCCGCAGAAAGGTCAATCCTTTGCTGTCCGGCGTCTGAAGATAAAACTACATGAGTAACATTTAATCCGGCTTCCCATTCGATCCGTACAAAATCTTCTCCGCGGGAATAACGTTCGATTATTTGCTCACCTATCGTTTTGAAGGTTACAGTTCCCCATTTTGAATCGGGCAGATCACCGTCGGATGTAGACTTTATGCGGGCAGAATACCTGCTTTCAGCGTCTAGTCCTGTCAGTCTTGCCAGATATCTTTTCGATGTAGAAGCAGGGTCCGGCTCCATATCGTCTACCAATATTTCAATGGTCTGTTCAATACTATTGAATTCCAGACTATCTTTACTAAGTTCAATTATGTAAGATCGGTGTTTTGGAACTTCCGAATACCGCAACTCAACCCATGTGGCAGATAATTTTGCGGTCTCGAAAAATACGGGTGTAAACATCTGGGCTTTACTGTCATCTACATCCCAATCGTTAGCATCCGCTTCGCAAGCGGTGAAACCAATTATTGCACTCAATAGTAATAACCAGCCTGCAATATATTTTGATATGAAATATTTTTTCATTATGAATCTTTTTGTTTGATTAATAACCATAAGAGTTAGTTACAATTCCTTGATAATCACCTATGACACTGCTGTGAATAGGATAGATGTACCTGTTGTCGCATACACCGTTATATTCCTGCAGAAGACCGGAACTGAACAATCTGACTCTGTCTTTTACTCTGATGACATCAGCATCGGAAAGATTGCTTATCCATCTTACTTTAGTATAACCAAGATTTTTCAATTCATTATCAGACATAGCGTCCAGATCAGTTCTTGTTTCATAAAAATTGATGTTTGCTTTGTCTATATTTTCATTATCATCTTTGTATTTGTAATACATATATCCCGGGATAGAAGTATATATTTTATCCATTATGCGGGCTGGATTACCATCTATCATATTATAGAAAGCGTCGCGTTGCTCCTGTATCTTGCTTAACAGCATATTCCAGCGGATGAGGTCAAATTTACGTAAGCCTTCGCCTCCGAATTCCCATGCACGTTCATTCACTATAGCATCGAAAAATTCTTCTTTTGACGAAAGAGCGTTTACATATCCTTCAACTTTTTCATTTGCATTCGGAAGGCCAGCAAAAGCTCTTGCTCTAACTTCACGAAGAGCACCTTTAGCTGTTTCGGTAGGGCCGTTCAGTTCATTCTCTGTTTCGGCATACATTAACAATACATCCGCATATCTCATTACTATCCAGTTTATACCGTATCCCCATTTTCCGTTAGCGGCCAGATTTTGGGTAAGCCATTGGGTATTCTTGCTCATCCAGCGCTGATCCCATTTAGCGAAATTATATGATAATGGATTTGTCTGGAAAAACTCTTTTTGGTCACCGCTTGAGTTGCCATACATGGCAGTAGCGATAGTAGCGTCCCTGCGGGGGTCTTCCCTGTCGAAAGAGTAGTAATAATACGCACTTGTATTTACAACATTCGAGTTGTTTCCATACCCGTATTTAGAATTTGTATAAAAACGTACACCTATGCTGTAGCCTATTTCACCGCTTTGCGAGAGTCCCAATGCTACTTCATAAAGGTTTTCGCCGTTGACTCCGTCTATAGTGAGGGCGTTAACATCCTGCCATATATCGGTGTAATTTGGTTTCAACTGGTATAAACCTGCTTCTATAATTTCTCTACATTTGGTATGTGCAATTCCGTAGTATTTTTCCCACTCAGAACCTCTTTCGGTCGGGAATCCCGGTTTATCTCTCAGGGCATATCCTCCGCGTGTCAGGCACATACGGGCTATCAGACCTTTGGCAAAACCTCTTGTAATTCTTTCCGCATTATTGTAAGAAACAGACCCGGCACTTTCGCCTACCCAAGGCAGGTCTTCTTCTGCTATTAATAATTCATCGATCAGGTAGCTAAGTATCTCATCCCGGTCTGTCCTTGGCAGATAAACATTAGATAAGTCATTCTTAGTAGGCTCTGTTTTAAATGGTATATCGCCCCATAAACGGGTTAGTTCGAAATATCCTAATGCCCTTATAACTTTAGATTCGGCAAGTAATGCTTTCATCGCTTTTTTCTCACTTTCTGTACCTCCTTCAATGAGAGGGCTGTTTTCTATACCTTGTATGACGAGATTAGATCTTTCGAGCATATCGAAAATTCTTGTCCATACCAAAGTTGAGTTACCGGCAGTAGCGTAATAATTTGAACTACCGCGGTTACTATTCTGGTTATAACTTGTCTCATCTGCTCCTACGAATTCAATATCATTGTTGGTTGTCCAGTTAATAGACAAGCGCTGTGCATACATCTGTGCATCTGCTATACGGTCGTACAAACCTTTTACTGCAGATTCGGTGTAATAAATGGAAGTATATACTGTGCCGTCGTCCAGATCGGAAGGACTGCTTGTTTCGAGATAATCGTTACAAGAAGCAAACAGAAGCGACAGGGCTGTTATACTTGTATATATTAGTTTCTTCATGATTATTGTTTATTTTTTTAGAATGTTAGATTGATACCACCGACAAAAGTTCTGGCTTTAGGATAAGCCGAGTAATCGACTCCGGGCGTGAAAGGCGTACTTGTACGGGTACTTACCTCAGGATCGGGACCGGAATAATTTGTCCAGCAATGCAGGTTATAACCTGTTACATATACCCTCAGGTTCTCTATCATAAGTTTCCGGGTAATGTTTTTAGGAATAGTATATCCTATAGTCAGGTTGTTTAATCTCAGGAAAGATCCGTCTTCTATTGCCCACGAATGCAGAGCAGTAGTTGTCATCAATGGGTGCCACATTGTTTTCCCGGTATTAAGCTGTCTCAGCAAATCAGGATTTGCATTACTACCATAAAATATGTTGTTACCTGTGGCAGGATCGATAGTCGTAAAACGGTTTTCAAGATTCATAAATCCTGCAATGTTCTGGTATTTACGGCTCAATAACTGCGCTGAATAATCGAGTTTGTTGGCATTATAAATATCATTACCGTAAGACCAGTTGAAGAAGATAGATGCATCGAAGCCTTTGTATGTCGCATTGAAACCAAAACCTCCCGTGTGCGTCGGTAAAGCGTTACCGATTACAGTACGGTCCTCTTCTGTAATTTTGTTTGTACCGTCGTCTGCCAGTTTCTTGAATTTGAGCGCTCCAGGGCCGAAATAATTTCCTGCACTTGTTATGGCGCTGTTGTCGGCTACACCTTCTTTCAATACCCATACATTTCTGTCTGCATTCCAATCGAAATCATCGAAAGTATACATTCCATCAGTTACATAACCGTACATCTGCCCTAAGTTGCTTCCCTCTTCGATCAGATAATCATAAGTAGGTTCTGCCGAACCGTTCCAGCCTGAACCATAGAGCCTGCCTCCGCCGGGATATCTGTCTACTTTATTTTTATTAAATGCGATATTGAATGTTCCCGAAAGTGTGAAATCTTTATTGTCAATTATATATGCATTTAACCCGATTTCAAGACCTTTATTAGAAGTTTTAGCAACATTCTGATATTGTGCTTCATAGCCGGAAGTGCTAGGAAGGCTTACCCTAACGATTAGGTCATCAGTTACATTATTATACAAATCGATACTACCCGAAATTCGGCTGTTGAACAGGCCGAAGTCGATACCAAAGTTAGTTGCTGTAGTAGATTCCCAGGTAAGGCCATTACTTTTAAGTACTTTGGCGGGAATAGCTATACTAATAGGTTCTTCATTGGGATAAAATACGGAAGAAGTACTTAATTCATAAGTTTGTCTCCAATAGGGATCGACCCTCGCATTACCTACCGAACCATAACTTAGTCTTAGTTTAAGGTTATCCAACCAATGATTCTGTGATTTCAGAAATTCTTCTTCCGAGGCTCTCCATGCAAATGCAGCTCCCGGGAAGAATCCCCAGAACAGGCCCGGTCCGAATACACTCGTTCCGTCTTCACGGGCTGTGAAAGTAAACAGATATTTATCCATCAGGTTATAATTGATACGTCCGAAAACAGAAACCTTACGCTCAGGTTCTCCGATCCTGGTTTTTAATGGTTCCGCTTTTCCGGCGCTTAATGCGGCCAAAACTTCACTTGCAGAAAAATCTACCGGGAAATAACGGGCTTCTATCGTTTGCCTGTTGGTTTTCGATTCATTAACCTCCTGACCGAGCATTACATCGAAATTATGAATGTCATTAAATTTGAAGTTATAAGATAATGTATTAGCTATCCTCCATGCATATGCTTTTGTATCTTCCACTTTTGCAACGGGTTGTCCACCGTAGTTTTTAGAGGTGCTGGTTCCGTTTGTCCAAACATTTTCTGTTTTATTCTTTTTATAGATATAGTTCATATTGGTAGTAAACCTTAAACCATCTATAATTTTCCAATTGAACGTACCTGCATATGTATTGGTAAACTTGTTCTGTTTTTTGTATTCGTTTTCGATATTCTGAACCGGATTGTTCAACAAACTCTGTGCTCCGATACCTGCCTGATCATCATCGTCGCTGATTGTCGGGTCAAATGCCGCCAAGCCTTTCGTCGGCTGGTATTTCACTGCATCACGTAATTTAGTATTAGCTCCTGCTCCGGATGATATGCTCGGGCCCATTATATTTTCGTCTGCCAAACGTACGTTGAAATCAAAACTGATGTTATCATTCAGTTTCGTATTCACTTTAAAGTTGAGGTTATTACGTTTGTAACCCGAATTGATCATAATATAATCTTCGTCGTTGCGGGTCAGGTTGACGCTGAATGTTGTTCCCTTACTACCACCCGAAACTCCTATATTATAATATTGCTGGGTACCTGTGTTTCCGAATACCTTGTCCTGCCAGTCTGTACCCGGGTCGGCTTTATACAATTCTATGTCCTGATATCTTCCGTAATAATTCTGGAAAGTATTTGTCTGGTCTATTTCATACTGATAATAAACGTATTCATAAGGGCTTAGAACTTCAAAGAAATCGGTGGCTTTTTTTGCCCCGTAAGAAGCGTTCAACGTAACGACAGTCTTGCCTTCGCGTCCGCTTTTTGTTGTTACAAGCACTACACCGTTCGAACCTTGCGATCCATAAATAGCAGTAGACGCCGCATCTTTCAGAATATCGATAGATGCTATATCCGATGGAGGAATGTCATTAATCGTACTTACGATCATACCATCCACCACAAACAAAGGATCGTTGTCCTGAGATATGGATGTACCCCCACGTACGCGGATGCGTATGTTGGCATCGGGCGAACCTTCGGGAGTCGTTACGTTTACCCCCGCCAGCCGGCCGGTAATTGCTTCGGCCGCGGATGCTACAGGTATATCTTTCAGCGATTTTTCGGATATAGAAGCTACCGCTCCGGTCAAATCTTTTCTCTGTACGGCTCCGTAACCGATTACTACCACTTCGTCCAATTGGGAATGGTCTTCTTCCATAACTATGTCCATAATAGAACCCGTTATGGATATTTCTTTTTCTTTCATCCCTATGTATCTTACGATAAGTGTGGTTGCATTGGAAGGGACAGGAAGAGAGTATTTTCCGTCCAGATCGGTCATGGTACCCGACGATGCTCCTTTTGCTATGACAGAAACCCCGATAAGGGCTTCACCTTTACTGTCGGTGATTGTGCCTGTGATAGTTTTCTGCTGTGCAAACAAATTCTGCGTAAACAGCAGGCATACCAGAGTGCAAATCAAAGACAAAATCTTTAAACTTGATTTTTGCATGGTAATAACAAATAGATTTAATTAGTAATTTGTTCTCATTAATTACCTGCAATATTAAAAAAGTTTAATTTAGGAGCGGGGGGGTGATTTGATGAAAAATAAGGGGCAAATTAATGTATAGTATGTTAAAAATAATCTTGTGTCCCGTATCTGTTTTTCTAATTTATTGTGTAAAAATTACTTTAAAAAATAATCATAATATTTGATACATATAGGGGTATATTTGTCGTTTTTTAGGGGATGAATTGGTTTTTACCCGCCTGTTAAAGTATTTGTATATACGTTTATATTAGACTATCTTTGTATAAGAGAGGTAAGTAGTCCATATATTTATGATACCGAGAAAAATTTACTTTTTATTTATATTGTTGACCTTTTTTGTTGAAGCCTTTTCACAACCTAAGTGCTATTTCGAGCATTACGGGACAGAAGACGGTATGCCTCAGCATACCATCATGAGCATTCTACAAGACAGTAAAGGATTTATGTGGTTTTCAACATGGGACGGCTTATGTAAATTCGATGGCTACACCTTTACTACATACAAGATACAGCAGGGCGACAGTTACCACATGAGGAGCAACAGGATTGATTTCATTACAGAAGATAAATACGGCAATATCTGGGCGCTCCCTTACGATGGTGAACCCCACCGTTTCGATCCCCGTACGGAAAAATTTATGGGGTTGAGGTCTTTACCTGAATACGAGGATTTCGATTTCTCAGCCACTAAAGTTATTCCTGTAGCGTCGGGAAAAGTCTGGCTGATTTCCGATAAGATGGGTTGTGTCTGTATAACGGATTCTATATTTAATGTGAAGATATATAATATCGGTAATAAAAACATCCAGGCCAATAAAGTATTTACGGTTCATGAAGATGAAAATCTCAATACCTGGATTCTTACCAATAACGGATTATACTCAGTAACTCCCGAAGGGGCTGTTAGTAATGTATTTTCTGAAAATGAAAGCAATCACAATCG
>DQAM01000086.1 GCA_003523545.1 Dysgonomonas sp. | reverse complement strand
CTTTAGTATTGCATTCATCCAGTTTGTCCAATACGCGAGGTAAATACTCGTCGATACGTGGCTGATAATCCAGCCATTTGTCTTCGGTAGAAAAGATGTCGAAATGATACCATTCCTCGATATCGAAAGTAAGTATATTTATTTGTTCGGTTGTTTTCATATTGTATCTAAATCAATCAGTTGAAGAAAGATATCTTCTTTTTTAATAGTAGGGATTTCTCCTGCCAGGTCTTTGAAAACCAGATTGAAAGGAGGCCTTTTCACGAATGAGGGAATATTGAAATATGTCCCTTTGGTAGTGTCTGCCCCTAAACCTATATACAGATTAAGTGGGCGAACACCTATATTTTGAAATTTCTTATCGATTATATTTTTGGATAAATCAGCTTTAGATAATGTTTTCGCAAAAAAAGAAATCGGAGTCGAAATTATTCCTTTTCTATCATAAGAATATTTATTGGTCGGATTATTTAACCTCCATTCCCATTGGGCATCATCCCACGTCCTGAAACAAATGTAAGTTTTATCCGGATATATATTTTTTCCGAAACCTACTTTTACAGTCAAAGGGGATATGAGGTCAAAATCAAAATACTTGAGAAAAGCGTGGGTACTGTTGGCATTCGGTACGGCTATCAGAAAATCGAAACCGTTTTCTCTGGCATATTCAATCGTCTTTTCGCCTATAGCCGTAAACAGCTTTTTCCCCCTATACGCGGTATTTGTTCCGACATTGATACACAACAATCCCTTCCGCTTTTTTCCAAACAAATTCATCTGTAAAGGCATCCCTGCAAAATGGGAAACAATACGGTCTCCGTCCCAAGCATTAAATCCCTCCATCTGTCCTAAAGGATTTTGAGTATATTGCCAACGGATGAAATCGATAGAAAATTTCTCGTTTTTAGGAAAAGTCTCTCTCAGGAAACGGGATATTTCCTGCAATGACTGCTCGTCGACTTCTATTCTCCTGATAGGATATTCCATTTTTCACCTATAATTCAAAGTCAAAAATACGAATAATTTTCCATTCTTTAAGTTAAACTGCTGATTAACTCAGTTTTATAATGATATTTTTCTGGCTTGCAGTTACATACTATATTTATTTTTTTATCTTTAAAGTCCTGTTTAGTAATGTGAATGATTGTATATTATAATTTGATTTCCAACGATGAGAAATATTACTATACTCATATACTTTATTATTTCGATGGGAGGAACTTTATGTGCGCAAAACCCTTTGGATTCATTGGTTACCAGGACAATTCACACTGCATCGAAACTTCCTTCCGAATTGATTTATATCCAGACAAGTAAGGATGTATTTGAAACGGGTGAAGACCTGTGGTTCAAAGTCTACCAGATGGATGCCCGTTATCTTAATCTGTCAGGTGCAAGTCAAACCCTTTATCTACAGGTTATAAACGAAAAAGACAGTATTGTTTGGCAGGAAAAATATCCTGTTGAAAACGGCATTGTCCGGGGACATGTTTATTTATCGAAGGACTTGCCTCATGGTGATTATTTTCTGGAAGCATATACATCAAATAGTTTTTATAGAGACACTACCTCTCTATCGGGCATTCGGAAAATAAGGGTAGTCGGTGAGATTTCAGATAATAAGATTACTAAACCGGCAGATTCAAAAAAAGACTTCCGTTTCGAAACTTATCCCGAGGGAGGCAATCTGATAAGCGGTATACCTGCACGTTTGGCTTTCAAAGCAACAGACAGGAGAGGTAATCCGCTGGATGTATCGGGGACGCTTTACGAAAACGGACAGCCTCTTACCGATTTTGAGAGCCGGCACGACGGCATGGGTGTTTTTGTTTTCACACCTTTGGACAACAGCGATTATGAGATACGTTTGACTTCGGGAGAGGTATACGATTTACCCGGTATTCATCCGCAAGGTATAAGCTTAAGCCTTATACAGCAAAATGACGAGTACGTTGAGTTCGCGGTAAGGCAGAGCCCCGGTATACCGCATAGGAATGTATATACGCTGGGAACAATGAGGGGAATTCCCTATTGTGGTGCTAAGGCAGTGATTAAAGACAGCGTCATTTTCAAAATTCCTGTAAAGGAATTCACCGCGAGAGGAATAGCGGAGTTTACTCTTTTCGATGAGAACTTTCGGCCCGTGGCGGAAAGGCTTGTATTTGTACATTCCCCCAAGAGATTATACATTACAGCCGAAGTGGATAAAAAGAGTTATATGGTCAGGAATAAGGTGGAGTTGAAATTGAAAGTAACCGATGAAGAGGGGAAGCCGGTGAGTGCTAATTTGGGTGTAAGTGTATTCGATAAAGCCTATGCCGAAGCTAATTATCCTGTAAATATAGAAACACACAGCCTTTTATCCTCTCAAATCCGAGGTAATATACATAATCCTTATTATTATTTTAACCCGAAAAATGAAGACCGTGGTGAGGTTTTGGACCTGTTGCTGATGACACAAGGGTGGAGGCGTTATGTACAAAATGACAATGAAAAAGATGAACTAAAAGTCCTGAGTGACCGGCTTGAAGGTATACAAACAATCAAAAACAAAAAGATGCGGAATACCGAACAACTGATACAAGTATCGGGAGCCGATGAAAATTCCACGTTTGTATGGGCAGACAG
>DQAM01000276.1 GCA_003523545.1 Dysgonomonas sp. | reverse complement strand
TTATATACAGACTGTTTTTGCGTCCGGCAACTTTTTTTAAGTTCAATAGGCTGTATTTATTGACCGGATTATTTTCTTCTTTTGTTTTACCGCTTGTACATTTTTCTTATGATGTGGTTATACCTGCTTCTTTATCGGTAGAAATTGTTGAAGAAACAATAAATCCGCCAACATTGACCGGAGGCTTTTTTGACAACTGGGGGATGTGGCATATATTGATGGTTGTATATTTATCGGGAGTATTCATCTTATCTTTTAGATATATAGTGGGATGTATTCAGTTAGCCCGGTTGATCAGGTCAGGCAAAATGGTAAAGAATGAAAAATATATTATCGTAGACAATGAAAAAGTTGCTTCACCATTTACGGTATTCAGATACATATTGCTAAATACGATGAAATTGTTGCCTAAGGAACAAGAATTAATATTAAAACATGAAATAACACATGTCACACAAAAACATTGGTTTGATTTAGTTTTTAGTCAAGGTGCACTTATCCTGCAATGGTTCAATCCTCTGGTTTGGTTCTATATATCTTCAATGAAAGAGAATCATGAATTTCTGGCCGATCAGGCTGTTATCAAAGCGGGTTATTCTCCCTTTCTTTATCAGGCAGTTCTTATCAACCAAAGATTTCAGGGCCCTGTTTTCTCTTTTGCTAATTCATTTAATTATTCAAATCACTTAAAACGTTTAACGATGATGAAAAAGATGAAAAGTTCACCTTGGAAAAGACTTTCGGTCCTGATTATAATTCCGGTCTTGGGTTTTTTCTTTTGGGTATCTGCTACTCCTAATTATATAGTCACAGGAAATGATGATTCTCCTGCTCCGGTTTCAGATTCTTTGGTTGTAGTAGGATACGGTTCTATGGGAAATGTTATATCTGTAGCGGAAAATATAGCTAAAGACATTGCTGGAAAAAGAGTATCCAAGGTCGAAAATAACGGAAAAATATCTCTTAGAACTTCAGCTTTACAAGATGGTAAGCAGCCTTTATATATTCTAGACGGAAAAGAAGTATCTTCGATAGAAAACATTGCCCCTGCTGATATTGACAATATTTCAGTCTGGAAAGATTCCTCGGCAATCCGGGTTTACGGGGAGAAAGGTAAAAATGGGGTAGTAATTATAGAATCGAAAGGTAAAAAAGATAAGTCCGGAAATTTAGTTCATACATATATGGGAAGAGTAATGAAAAAAGATACTAAAAATGGTATACCGATGGTATCTGTACAAATAAAAGGTTCGGACACCGGAACTCTTACAGATGATGATGGAAATTATACAATTAAAGCTCCTGAAAATTCTACTTTGATATTCTCCAACAAGGGATATAAAACAGAAGAAACAAAAGCATTGAGAAAAATGACTCACATCTTTCTGGAAGAAGAATAGAAAACCAAGAGGTCATCTTGAAAAACAAGATGATCTCTTGGTTTATATTCATTATCTATATTATTAGTTTAATAACTATCGGGAGGCAAATTTACCCAGAATTGTAAACCTATCAGGTCATTGTTCTCATCTATACTTATATTGACGGAACAGCCCCAATTACCCCCTTTATTATGATTTAGACTCAATTTTAATGTATGTTTATCTACCTTAGTCTTATTAATTTCGTGAAATGGGTTTGCGTCCGCATACCAAGGCACTTCAACTAACTTACCACTTACTACCTTATATGCAATCACCTTAATATATATGGGTTGATATTTTGAGGGAAGAGAAGTCTGCCATGTGTTTACCTGTCTTACAAGTTGATCATTTAAGCTAAACACATACTCGCCTTCGTAATATTGCTGGGCGGTTACTTGGCTGGTAGAAACTAACGCAGCCATCATAAAAATTAAGCATAATATTTTTTTCATGGTTTCTTATAGTTTTGTTATTAGTCTTGTAAATAAAATTTCCGGAAACAAGTTAAGCCTTCTATATCTATAGAAGGCTATTGTTTTATGCCGTTTCTCGCATAATATATCATCATCGCAATTATATCTTTGATGAGGAATATAATTGTAGCTATAGACTCATAATTCATTAGATAGAAAAACTATTTTAAAATTATGAGTAAATATTAGAAATATTATTTATGCATTATCGGCTTGCGTTTTGGCTTTTTCTTCATATTCAGCCAAGTCGTCCGAAAGTTTTCCTGCAAAATCGCCGGCAGCTTCGCTCAGTTTTTGCTTGCTTTTTCTTACTTCCTGACGGGCACGCACTCCTACACGCATAGCACGTCCTTTTCCATATCGGAGTGTCTCTTTAGCTTTTTCAGCTGCTTTGTCCACTTCTTCGAATATTTCTTCTCTTGCTTCGTCATCCAGTAGTTTTGAAGCTACATATACGGCTGCTGCGCCGACTGCCAGTCCTAAAATAAAATTTTTCATAAGCTTTGCGTTTTTATAGTTAATTGCGGAATTATTAATCTCAAATATAAGTATTTTAAATTAAACACCCAATTTAAGTGTTTTGTTTGTTTGAAATACAAAAAATAAGAGCTTCTAATATGTTATAATTATATTAAAAGCTCTTTTTCATTTATTATATCCAATGTTATATCAGAAATATATTACTCGGATATTTTCTTTTTTGCCTGTTCAAGATTCACTTTAGTTTTATCCACAGCCTTATTTGCTTCTTTCTTTACGGATTCAGCTCCTTTTTTAACAGTTGCCTTTGTTTTTTCTGTTCCTTCTTCCACCGCCTTTTTACCTTTCTGTACAGTTGCTGAAGCGTCATTCTTAAGTTCTTCGGATTTAGAAGAGATAGATTGTTTGCTCTCTTCTATA
>DQAM01000275.1:2165-5501 GCA_003523545.1 Dysgonomonas sp. | reverse complement strand
CTTGAAATATGGAGGCTGAAAGAGTGTACGGTTAAAGATATACTCAACTCCTTACCCGATCCCAAGCCTAACTACACGACGCTTGCTGCCGTTGTGAAAAATCTGGAGCAGAAGAAATATGTATATTCCAAGAAATTTGGGAATGTATATGTGTACTATCCGCAAGTGGACGAAAGCGATTACAAAAGAACATTCATGAAGAATGTAATGAATAATTATTTTGATAATTCTTACAAAAAGTTATTCTCTTTTTTTGTGAAAGAAGAAAAACTGACACCCGACCAGATGAAAGAAATAATAAGAATGATAGAAAACGAAGAGTCAAATTAATTCTTCTTTGTAAATAATGATTATGGACAATAGTATACTCATTCATATAGCGAAAGCATCATTATCCTTAATGCTTTTCTATATTATATATAAGATGTTATTATCGAAAGATACCTTTTTTAATTTCAGAAGAATATTCTTTTTATTTGCGATCTTCGCATCGGTCGTATATCCTTTCATTCTGTTCGAAATTCCAGAATCGATACAATATGCTGCTTCGCAAAATGTGGCGGCATTTACTGTATCACTCTTAGAAAATCCGGCTGATTTTTCGAATGATATCAGATCTTCTTTTTCATTTATCGACTTCTTATTCCTTATATCGATAATCGGTTCGGCATTTCTTCTCCTTCAATTTTTTATTCATTTGATTATGATTGTCCGATTGTATAGGAATAATGATGTAATCAAAAAAGATAATTTTTACCTGATTAAAGTTGATAAAAGTTTTATCTCTCCTTTCTCCTTTTTCAATTTCATATTCATTAATATGCATGATAATCCGGATTCGCAGGAAAGGATAATCATGCACGAACTTACACACGTCCGTCAATGTCATTCCCTTGATATTCTTATGATGGAAATTATATGTATCGCTTTTTGGTGGAATCCTTTTGTATGGCTTTTGAAGAAAGAAATGAAAATCAATCTGGAATATCTGGCGGACAAAAGTGTACTGAATGAAGGATATGATAAAAAAGACTATCAATATTTACTTTTAGAAAACTCCATAAAAAATACCGGTATTTACATAGTAAACAATTTTAATGTTTCACAATTAAAAAAAAGAATTAATATGATGAATAAAAAACGATCATCTTGTTTTGTTTCAGTTAGGTATTTATTAGCAATACCGCTCTTTACCCTGTTGCTGTTGTTTAATAATGTACATGCATCCGATTATTTGGATATCATATCCGAGAGTCATTCGCTCCAGGATTCCCAGCCTGAATATTCTGGAGGCCAAGAGGCAATGTGGAAGTTTATGGCTCAAAATATCCGTTATCCGCAAATAGCTGTTGAGCAAGGCATAACCGGCATTGTAAAGGTGTCTTATGATATAAACGAAGATGGTACTGTATCCAATATTAAACCTGTACAAAAACTTGATGAAAACTGTGACAAAGAGGTTATGCGGGTAGTAGGAATGATGCCTAAATGGCAACCTGCTGAAGTGAACGGTAAAAAGGTAAAATCCGGAAAGGAGTCCTCTGTTAAATTCATGCTTACAGATAAAGACGGAAACAAGATCGATGCAGCTTCGAACGAAGACAGCGACATCGTTGTTGTAGGTTATAAATAACCATTGGTTGCAAAATTTTGAATTATAATACAACAAAACCTGCTTTCTTTATATGTATGTATGAAAACAGGTTTTATTATTTTATCAAGATATATCAGGACAATGCAGCTATAGCAGAACCGATAAGGTTTGCATTGTCCATCTGGCTTATATGTACTTGTATGTCATTGTAGCCGAAAGAAACGAGTAATTTCTGAAGATCGTCCAGTACCATATCTTTATAGTTTTTTCCTTTACGGTCTTCGCTCCAGAATAAACTTCCTTCGGCTGTTAGCTGGACTTTTTTGATGGAGTTGTTCTGCGAGATCAAAGTCAGTATCATCCCCGCCAGAGAAGATGCTACTAATTGTGCCGAACGTTTATATATCTGCCGGGCCGTACGTACGTACTTTTCTTTATACATATCCGAATAATTAAGGATATGCGTAAGTTTCTGCGCATCAAATTTATCTTCAAATTCGGTAGTTGAAAATACATACTTCATGATTTCACCCAGATACATTCCTGAAACGGCTTTTTCGAAACGCTGTGCTCCTCTACTATCAGAAGCTGCATCGACTTTTTCGTCTACTATTGTCAGATGAGGCGGGTAGAAGTTTCCGGACTCGAGGTTGATAGGTATTAATCCGTTATAATTACCGTCGGCAGGTAATTTTTTAACTTTATCAGCCGGGACAAATGTTGCCATGTTGGTTCCTGTTCCCACTATAAGCCCTATATAAGCATCGTACCCCTGCTCTGTAAGACCGGCGAAAAGGCTTGCAACAGTATCGTTGATTACTTTTGCCGTTGTGAACTTCGTCTTATCCAGATTTGTATTCAGATATTCTACTAAAGGTTTACCAACAGGCTCATCGATCATTTCCTGTATATTTACCCCTTTGGTCCATCTCAGTAATTTTGCATCACCGTCACTTAAAGATTCGGCAGGGTAAGAGAAACAATAACCGATAGGTATCTCTTCACCGAGGCTTAGTTCACTTATCAGGTCGGCAATCTCCTTGAATAATTGTTCACGTGTAAATCCTGGCGTTTTCATTACCGATAAATCTTTTTTCCAACCATTTTCGGGATGTATAACAGGTTTGCCGTCTACAAATTCTATCAGTGCCGCCCTGTAATTTGTACCGCCTAAGTCCAGTACAAGAGCTTTACCTTCTTTTATTTCGGTATTAGGATTTATAAATGTAGGTATACATTGTATTTCGGTGTTGGCTTCGCTGAGACCTTTTTCTACTTTAGCTTGTAGAGATAATGCTATTTCTTTGAGTTGCTTTGTTTTAAGTTCAAAAATATTTTTCATGTTAATTTACCTTTAGGGGATATTGATATATTGTGGCTGTAAATATATTAATTTTAGTTTTAAGATTTTGTCCGTTTTTCAAAATACCGGCTTAATCTAATAGTATATCATTCAGGAAATGTCCTAACGGCATCATCTGCCGGTATATTTTTCCTGCATAGTTTACAAAGTCTTCATTCAATAAAACCTCTTCTGGGATAACTTTGTAAGCATAAAAATGTTTGAGTTTCATGTATTCAGCCGCCGGATGATCCTTATCGAATCCATTAGGAACTCTTTTCAGCATATCATCATCTTTGTATAAGTCGCCTATTTCTTTCCTGAAATTCTTTTCGTCGAGAATTCCCCGGAAAGTCTCATAATCTTCATAAATTCCTCTTCTCACTTTTTTTAGTTGTTC
>DQAM01000275.1:1250-2072 GCA_003523545.1 Dysgonomonas sp. | reverse complement strand
ACCCACAGGTTAAGAAAGACTCTTCCGGATCGATATGGAGATAATACCCGGATGTTTTATCAAGGGCTTGCGGACGGAACACAGCTCCGAAATGTGTTTTATAAGGTGTCTTATCCTGCGAAAAACGGGTGTCCCTGTAAATGCGGAAGATGCATTTTTTTGGATCCAGATATCCGATCTGGTCATCGAAGGATGTTATTTCCGTTATTATGCGTGCGGTTAATAACTCAAAGTCTTTTTTAGAACGCTCATACCAGTCTTTATTTTGCTGAAACCATTCCCTGTTATTGTTATTTTTAAGTGCTTTCAGGAAATTATAGCTATCTATGTTTAACATATTTATAGTATTGTAAAAAATTAAAAGTATATCATTTTCAGATAATAAAGCAAGATATTTTATTGTTACAAAAAAATAAATTTAATAAAAGTGCCTTTTTTTTATGCTTTTTTATGCTATATTTGTGCCGTAAAGTAATTATTCACCTATTTTCGTCAAAAACAGAACAAAAATGAAAAAATTTTTTATGATTGCATGTGTTGCTGCAGCTACTATGTTTACTGCATGTAACAGCGGTTCGAAAGAAACTAAAACAGAAGAAGCTCCAGCTACCGAAGCTGCTGCTCCTGCCGCAGAAACTAAAACAACAATAAGTGAAGGAAATGTTATCGATGAGTACGCAGTGCTTGTTGATGAAATGATCGACCTTACTGCTAAGGTAAAAGCCGGAGATGCTGCTGCTGCCCAGAAAATAATGGACTTGTCGCAGAAAGCTCAGGGAATGGCTACAAAACTAGCTGAAGAGCTTCCTAACATGACAGCAG
>DQAM01000275.1:0-1116 GCA_003523545.1 Dysgonomonas sp. | reverse complement strand
TAGACAGCAGAACAAAAAGCTAAATTCGAGGAAATACAGAAGAAAGCTATGGATATGGCTAAGCAATAAGATATTTCATTGATTAAAAAATTGGTAGGGCTATCATTCGGATGAGGATGATAGCCTTACTTTTTTAATATAGCCTTATCGATTTAATCAAGATATTTTGCCGGGGGATTACTGAAAATATTTTCTTTGCTCATATACCTGTCATAACAATAAAAACATACGGTTGCGAATACTATCACCGTAAACCCGCTGTATCCGAGCAACCCGTTGCTAAGATTGTTACCTCCTTTCAAATAATACAGATGCAATGCGGCAGTGGCATTAATTGATCCATGAAAAACAGCAGCAGTTATTACAGATTTAGTCTTAATCACTAAATAAGTCATGATAGGTGATATCAGCATGCAGAAAACAACTATAAACAAGACTCCCCAATATGGGGCTGAAGGATAATTATGCCCCATCAGTATAAGCGGAAAGTGCCAGATACCCCATACGAAACCTGTAAGCAAACAAACTTTCCCAAAAGACCAGTGGCTGAGATGCCTGAGCATATAACCCCGCCAACCCAGTTCTTCACCAAATGCAGCCAAACCATTTGCAGTACATGCGGCAACCACAGCCTGTAGAATAAAAATCATGAAAATAACAACGGGTGGTGTCCGGTTTATATTATCCATATACTCTTTTGCTCGTTGAGGGTCTAATTTCATGTCCCGAAGAATATTATTATTATCTCCTGAAAGGTTAATTTCTACACCGGGTAAAAAAGAACTTACAACGACAGACAATATGGATAATATAATGGGTAGAAATATAGCCAGAATGAGCCATTTATTGAAACGGATATGAATGAATAACGGTTTTGTAAGAGTTTTTTTATACAAATATTTTTGTAAAACAATACTAACGATAGCCGGTAAAAACATATAAAATACTCCGAATATCATATAAGGAGTTGTATTGATTCTCAGACCTGCATAATAGGCGATTAACACGGTCAGCCAGCTCAATAGACACGTTATTATTATATAGGGTAATACTTTCTTCATCTTAGAATCTGTTTTACATATAAAATCCACTTATCTGATTATTCTCATTAAATGT
>DQAM01000087.1:461-6617 GCA_003523545.1 Dysgonomonas sp. | reverse complement strand
CGATATCGAGGAATGGTATCATTTCGACATCTTTTCTACCGAAGACAAATGGCTGGATTATCAGCCACGTATCGACGAGTATTTACCTCGCGTATTGGACAAACTGGATGAATGCAATACTAAAGCAACTTTCTTCTGTCTGGGTTGGATTGCACGGACTTATCCCGACGTTTTAAAAAGAATACAGCAAAGAGGTCATGAGTTGGCTTGTCACAGCGATAAGCATTTTTTCGTCAGGGAAATGACTCCCGAATCTTTCAATGAAGATTTACGCAATTGTATCGACAGTATCGAAAATGTAACAGGAGAAAAGGTCGTTTCTTTCCGGGCACCCGCATTTACTATTTCAGAGGATGCTACATGGGCTTTCGAAGTTCTTGCCAAAAACGGAATTGAGAATGATTGTTCTATATTTCCGACTACCCGCAGTTTCGGAGGGTTCCCCTCTTTCGGAGAAGCCGAGCCGACTTTGGTTAAATATAAAGACTACAAGATGAAAGAATTCCCCATTAATACAGGGAAAGTATTGGGAAAAGAATTCGTTTTCGGGGGTGGCGGTTATTTCCGTTTGTTTCCTTATTCATTAATCAAGAAATTGATGAATGAATCGAATTACAACATGACCTATCTGCACATGCGTGATTTTGATTATGGACAGCCCCGTTTCAAACACCTGTCAGGTATGCGTTATTTTAAATCGTATTACGGAATAAAGGAAGCGTATCCTAAATTCGAGAAAATGCTGAAAGATTTTAAATGGATAAATCTGGAACAGGCTGTTCAGAAGATAGATTTTGACAAAGTAAGAGAAGTCGAATTAAACTGATAATCTTTATTTACTAAAATATCTATGAGAACTGTAAGTCGTCTGGTTTACAGTTCTTTTTTTAATTCTCAATTTCTTCTTCAATCTTAACCATCCCGTAACAATTCCTTGGCTTTATTGTTATAATCGCAATATATTTTTGTGGCAGATTAAAGTTAATAATATGAAGAAGTTAATATTTACAGCCGTTGTTGCGATAATTGGGTTATCATTTATTTCCTGTGAATCTTCAGGTAAGTTATCGGGAAGTGGGGCTACTTTCCCTGCTCCGTTTTATAATGTAGTATTCAAGAAGTATACGGAAGCTACAGGCAATGCCGTTACCTACGGAGGTATAGGAAGCGGGGGCGGAATACGAAGTCTGAAAGATAAAACAGTAGATTTCGGGGCAACCGATGTTTTCCTTTCCGATGATGAACTGAAAGAAATGGGAGCGGATGTCGTCCACATTCCTACTGCTATGGGAGCTGTGGTACTCTCCTACAATCTCCCCGAAGTTAAAGATTTGAAACTGACAGCAGGCTTGATATCAGAGATATACAGGGGTGTAATCACCAACTGGAACGACCCTAAGATTAAAGAAGTAAATCCGGATTTAAATTTGCCCGATAAAGCCATCACGCCTGTTTACCGTTCAGACGGTAGCGGTACTACAGCGGTATTTTCCGAATACATGTCGAAAGTAGATTCGATATGGAAAAGTGAAATCGGTTCGGGTAAATCCTTATCATTCAAGGTCGGCATTGCTGCCAAAGGTAATCCGGGCGTAGCGGGTAATATTTCCGAAACAGAAGGTTCGATAGGATATATCGGTTCTGAATACGCTTTGGCATTGAATATACCATCGGCTTTATTACAAAACAGTTCGGGCAATTTTATCGTAGCGAATGACAAAAGTATCTCGGCTTCGGCAGATATCGATATGCCGGACGATACCCGCGCTGTCATCACAAACTCATCCAATCCGGATGCTTATCCGATAAGTACTTTTACCTGGATAATACTTTACAAAGAACAAAATTACAACAACCGGACCGAGGAACAGGCGAAATCTCTTGTCAGCCTGTTGAATTATATCATCGGTAAAGACGGACAAGACATTGCAGTAAAAACGCATTATGCACCCTTATCCTCAAAAGCGTTGGAAAAGACAAATGCAATTATTAAGTCGATAACTTTCAACGGAAACGCAATAAAAAGCTAATAGCTTTTAGCTAATGGCTAATAGCTAAATAAAAATGAAAGATAAGATTTTTAAATCCATATTGTTATTAGCGTCATGCCTGATTCTGGTTTTGACAGCAGGGGTTATTTATGCTTTGGTCTCCCAGAGCATAAATACTTTTTCTACATTCGGATTTTTCGGATTTATATCCTCCACTTCATGGGATTCTGTCAATGAAAATTTTGGAGCATTGCCCTTTATTACAGGGACTCTGATTACTTCCATACTGGCTTTACTATTCTGTATACCCTTTTCTTTATCCATCGCCTTATTTAACGGCGAATATTTTAAAGGGACAAAAACGTCGACTGTTGTAAGTTCCGTTGTCGATTTGCTGGCAGGTATCCCATCTATTGTTTATGGGTTGTGGGGATTTTATGTACTGCGTCCTGTCCTCATCGATATGGGAGTGAGTGCACAGGGATTCGGAGTACTGTTATCATCTATAGTTCTAGCGATAATGATAATTCCTTATGCATCCTCGTTGAGCACTGAATTCATATCCATGGTTCCCAACGATTTGAAAGAAGCGGCGTACAGCCTGGGGTCAACCAATTTGGAAGTGATACGAAATGTCAGTCTCCCTGTTTCGATGTCGGGAATGTTTGCGGCGTATGTACTGGCATTAGGAAGGGCTTTGGGTGAAACGATGGCTGTAACGATGTTGATAGGAAATACGAACAACATCCCGTCAAGCTTAGCCGACACAGGAAATTCAATGGCGAGTATTATAGCCAATCAGTTCGGTGAAGCAAGCGGATTAAAGCTGAGTTCATTAATGGCTATCGGTTTGTTGCTGTTCCTGATTACAGCAATTATAAATTTTATTGCCAAGTATATTCTGAAAATAGTAAATAGGTAAACATTTCTCTTTGTCATGCTGAACATAGTGAAGCATCTATCTTCGATAAAAAGATTCTTCGTTTTACTCAGAATGACAAAAAAATGATAATCTGACTATATAGTTTTATTTTAGACAATTCTAAAATTCAATATGAAAAAAACATTTTTTTCGACATCAAAATACAGGCTGGCAAAAAGCAAGATATTCTTTTATATCGTCTGCTTTTTCAGTACCCTGACGATGATTCCCTTATTTTTAATCATTTGGGAATTGATAAAGAGAGGGTATAAGCAATTTAATTTCAGCCTTTTCACGGAAGTAGCGCCTACCTCAATGGACGCCATGCTGGCAAAAATAAGCGGTGACCCTATTCCCGGAGGAATACTCAACGGTATAACGGGTACATTACTGATACTGGTTATCGCAATAATAATAGCTATTCCTGTGGGAATTCTGGTGGGTATCTACTTGTCGGAAAATCCGAAGAAGAAATTCAGTAATCTAATAAGAAGCCTGGCAGACCTTTTACAGGGAATACCCTCTATCGTTGTCGGGATAATTGTATATGTATGGGTAGTGAGGCCGATGCACGGATATTCAGCATTAGCGGGAAGTGTGGCTCTGGCAATTATGATGTTGCCGATGATTATACGCTCGACAGAAGAGACTCTCAAAATGCTACCGACTTCACTGAAAGAAGCTGGCTTAGCGTTGGGAGGTTCATATACATTGGTGGTTTTAAAAATACTGTTGCCCTCAGCTTTCGGAGGATTGTTTACCGGTTCTTTACTTGCTATTTCCCGCGTGATGGGAGAAACGGCTCCCCTCATGGTAACGGCTCTCGGGGCAACTATCGTCAACTGGAATATATCCGACCCGACAAGCGCTATATCCCTTTTAATCTGGGAGTTTTACAACGACCCGAACCTCGCTCCTCTAGTATGGTCTTCATCGCTCCTGTTATTATTTATAGTGTTGGGAATTAATATTTTTGCAAAAAGTGTAGCTAAAAAATGGAAAATTCAATAAATTCGGAAAATAATAAATACGTATTGGAACTGAAAGAAGTTTCGGTTTCTTATACCCCCGGAAAGAATGCCGTGGAAAATGTAAACGCGGGCATTCGCGAAAATACGGTCACGGCAATCATGGGACCTTCAGGTTGTGGTAAAAGTACGTTGCTTCGGGCAATCAACCGTATGCATGACCTGTATCCTGAGATTAAAACGACAGGCGAAATACTTCTCAAAGGGGAAAACATTTTCAAGATGAACCCGATGAAGGTACGCCGTTTGGCAGGAATGGTATTTCAGCGTCCCAATCCTTTTCCTACCATGAGTATTTATGATAATGTACTGGCTGGTTATAAGTTGAACAATATCAGTCTGAAAAAATCGGAGAAAGATGAAGTTGTGGAAGCGAGCCTTAGAAGTGTTGCCTTATGGGACGAAGTGAAAGACTCGATGAACAAAAAAGGAACATTTCTTTCGGGGGGACAGCAACAACGGCTTTGCATAGCGCGTGCCATAGCTTTGAAGCCCGAAATTATCCTTATGGATGAACCGACTTCGGCACTCGACCCCATCTCGACAAACCGGATTGAAGATTTGATATTGGAGTTGAAAGAACATTATACGATAATAATCGTAACTCACAATATGTCGCAGGCGGCGCGTATATCCGACAATTCGATGTTTATGTACTTGGGGCATCTGGTGGAATACGGAACAACAAAACAGATGTTCACCAAGCCGAAAGACAAACGTACGGAAGATTATCTGACAGGGGTATTCGGATAACTAGCCCCTCCTAACCTCCCCATAGGGAGGAATAAAGTCCCCCTTGGGGGATATAGGGGGCTTTTTGAAATTTTAAATTAAAAAGATTATGACTACATCAGTAAAACAGAAACAACTCAAAATATTACTCAACGATTTCGAACTGTTGTCCCGTACCGCTATGTTGCAGATGCAGATAGGAACCAAACTTTTGCAGGACAATACAATTGAATCTTTATATGAAGAAGCCGAATCCAATGAAATAATCATGGACCGTCTCGAAGTCAAAATCCGTGAAGAGGTCGTTTTCGCCATTTTTCAGTTCACACCCAAAGCGGCGGATTTAAGGCTTATCATTACTTATCAGGATATTACAACCAATTTAGAACGAATCGGGGATATGCTTCTCAATATAATTCACTTCCTTCGCGAGACAAACCTGCATAAACCCGAATTCGAAGAAGAAAAGAAAAAGATAAACAAAATGTTTAAGTATGTGGATGAAATGCTTCGTGATGCGATTCTTTCTTTTTCGAACGGAGACACCCGCTTAGCCTATCATACAATAGAAAAAGACGATAAGGTGGATAACCTGTTCCGCGAAATAAGCGAATCGTTGCAAACGACATTCAGCAACCGGAGTTTGACGAAAGGCGAAGTGAGGAACATACTGAATACGAACGCAATGTCTTACAATCTGGAGCGAATCGGGGACAGCGCGACTAATATCGCAGAGGCGACCATTTATTTAACCGAAGGTAAAGATATCAGACATGGAAACGACGAATAAAAACACATCGATTCTTCTTGTAGACGACGAAGCCGACATACTGGAGATATTGGAATTTAACCTCGAAAATGAGGGTTACCGGATTGATACAGCCAATTCAGCAGAAGAAGCTGTAAAAAAGCTTAAACCCGAACATCAGCTTATATTACTGGACGTGATGATGGGTGGTATATCGGGTTTTAAGATGGCAGACCAGTTGCGTAAATCGGGAAACAATGTTCCTATCATTTTTCTGACGGCTAAAGACACCGAAAACGATATGCTGACCGGATTTTCGATAGGAGGAGACGATTACATTTCGAAACCTTTCTCGATTAAAGAAGTCATTGCCCGTGTCAAATCGGTATTGAAAAGAAGTGAATTTCAAATCATGCAGAATAAAAATAATATCATTAATATCGATACTTTAGAGATTGATATGAACCTCAAGACAGTAAAAGTGGATGGTGAGATTATTGATTTGACTAAAACCGAATTCAACATTCTGACTCTTTTGGTACAGAATATGGGAAGCACTTTTACCCGTTCCGATATTTTGGAAAGAGCATGGAAGAACGACGGTATCGTTCTGGAACGTACGGTAGATGTTCACATTGCCCGCCTGAGAAAGAAAATAGGCCGTTACGGAGACCTTATCGTAAACCGTACAGGTTACGGATATAATTTTAACTTGTAGGGATAACCCTTGTGGTT
>DQAM01000087.1:0-267 GCA_003523545.1 Dysgonomonas sp. | reverse complement strand
GGATAACCCTTGTGGTTATCCATTTAAATAGGCAGGGACAAGCCCAGCCCCTACAAAATATTTAAATTCATCATATGAAACTAACATACAAACAACGCCTATTCGGAATCATTCTGGTTATTTTCGCTGTTTTTGCAGTATGTGTAATCGTTTCGGAACGAAGGCAGGAGAAAGAATACAGAACCGAAGCGCTCGAATCGAAACTAGACGGTTATGTACAGATAATCCAGTCTTACATTTCGAAAGAAAACCTATCCGAGAGTGATA
>DQAM01000382.1:541-3346 GCA_003523545.1 Dysgonomonas sp. | reverse complement strand
CCTTCGCAGATTAATAATCCGTCACGCATATTGAATGGGATAATCATTCTTTCTCCTTCATAAGCCCGGATCGCTCCTTTTCGGATAATCCAGTCTTGCGGATCGATAAAGTTATGCTTCGAATGTATCATATCAACGGCTTCCACATCTCGTAACCCGACAAAGATAGAGTGAGCCATAGCCCGATGATTAAACTCTGCATACGTTTGAGCAATTACCATATCTACAAGATACTCGTACATATCGTTTGCTTTCAATAACAGTTCTTTTTTACCTACACCATATCGTTCGTTCAGTTCTGCTAACTTCATAGGAATATCTGATGTCGGAATCGTATTCTGTGTGATATATTTAAATTCGTCGTGATACTCTTGTGGACGGAATTTAGCACTTACCATTTTGTTTGTATGAAAGTTGCATACTTTCAACCCGAAGTTTCGAGAACCCGAATGGATAGTCAGGTAATGAGAACCGTCATTTGCTGATTCTCCAATTTCGATAAAATGGTTTCCACCACCAAGTGAACCGACAGAATTATAGAACATCTTTTCTCCTGTACCTATTTTCTTGCATAACTCGCCAATATACTCCCGGTCTATAATGATAGCTGGCTTGTTATCCATGAATCGTATATTCCACTGAGATATGAACTGATTTACATTATCAGTAACAGTCTGCATATATTCATCCACCCACCAATAGTTAAAGTCTTTACCCTTTCGGATATCATGTCCCATCGGAACAGCCTTGCGGATTTTCTTATCTATTTGGGGAAGTTCAGCTATATCAAAGCGCTTATTCAATTTATAACTCGTAACCGAACAACCAATATCCACTCCTATATAATTAGGATTGACCATTGTAGTCATCGGCATGGTAAAGCCGATAACAATTCCTTTACCTACATGGGTATCGGGCATAATACGTACTTGTACACCTTCCGATATTTCGTGATTCAATATGTTTTGAACTAACTCAATAGCCCCATCCTCAACTTCGTCTAAGAATATTTTACAGTCCTGGTTATATTTACCTTTTAATTCGATCATAACTTTTTCTTTTTATTACTTTGATGATACAAAGAAAAATAGGTGTTGCGCAGTGTTTTTGCGTAGTTTAATATTATTATTAACTTTATGACTAAAAGTAATAATGCACGATAAATACTTAAATAAAACTTTAATTATTTCTGTTATTTCTCTTATTATATTTATAGGAGTACAAATTCTAAATTTTTTCAGGCAAGAATTATTTGGGGTAGTTCCAGGATATGCACCTCATAATTTTTCATTTAATCTATTGATTTATATCCCTGCAAATATTATTTCTTTAGTTTTATCAATTGTTGTAATAAAAAAGATATATCCTGATTTTAGAATAAAAAAGAATTTATTGGCAATTTTAATAATTAGTCCCATTATTCTACTATGGATATACACAATGTATATTATTTTTGTATTTTAATGAAGTATTGAATCATTTAGATTGCTCACTTACCCATACAATTCCCCTCTCATTTCCACTAAAATACGTTCCGCTAAATCTATATCAGGTTTATCCTGTAAAGTAGATGTTTCAGCATAATATTCTATACTACTCATCAACTTATCAGCCATAGCCAATAAATCATCGTAATCCATATTGCCCGATTTTATATCAAGCAACTCTTCACGGTTAGGTCGTCTTACATTCAATTTTCCTTCACGTAATACCTCTTCGGCAACCTGTAAAAGGCGTATCGTGTGCATCATATTCTTCGAATCATAATTCTTGCCATGATTCAGATTGGTTTGATAACGATTATCGTTGCGTTCCGCTACCCAATCCCAATATTCTTTGTACTCTTTACAGTAGAGTGAATAAGCTTCCATATTCCAAAATAAATAAGCGATTGCCTTTTCGCCTTTTGGTATAGATGATAATGATACTTCATTAGCTATTTCTTTCACAGCTATACCATGGTAACCGTATTTATTATCTGCATCATAGAATAAAGCATACATTCCTTTGGCATGAGATATGGAACTTAGTCCGCATAATTCTTGTATATAACCTTTTCTGTCAAACCATTCTTTCAAAGGGACAGATTGATAATTATCCATGATATAACAAAAATCCAATACGGTCTTGCGTTCCTTTTCCATCGGGTTTACCACCTTCTTTTTGTATCCTCTCGCTTTCCGTATCTGCGTCAAAGCATATCCTGCAAAAGTATCTTTGCACAGCTTGGATAAGAACATGTCTATATGCAGTCTATCCATTAACGGATGCTTGTATAATACACATTCATCGGGAGAAGCTAGTAGTTCCAATATATTCGGGTTGTTTTTGCAAAGTAATTCCACAAAACGTCCCAACTCATAATACACTTCATCATTGGTTTGGTTGCTTACCTGAGGGATATAATCCAAACCAAAGAATTGATCTTTGGGCAAATAAAATACTCCTTTTAGGTCGGTATCCGATTGAGGGGTATCTAGTCCGTATGCTTTACTACCGCTTATGCATTCGAAAAGCAGTAATCCTTTATCTTTTATTTCTTGTATAGTCATTTCAATATCGTTTTTCTGAAAAATATATCGGCTTCTTCTTTATCAAAAGATTTTCGCTCCATCTGCGCAGAAGCTTCCATGCAATAATCAAAAGTTATATCTATCCACTTCCTTAAGTCTGCATCTATTTTTATTAAATAACTTTCAGAAGCTGTTGATTTCAAATCCATCAAAGATAAAACCTTTTCCTGCAAATCGTCTGACAACAAATCCATTAATGGGTGAATGCTCATAGGAGCTATTGTATTCTTTT
>DQAM01000382.1:0-423 GCA_003523545.1 Dysgonomonas sp. | reverse complement strand
GAGCAACGGACGAAGTATATAAAAAAATTTCTTTATTTTTATATCTTTCCCATCCATGGTCTCCATAGCACCACGTGCTATACCCAGATAATGATGTATATTGCTTCTCGGACAAAAATAGCTTTGGCATAATTCCCATAATTCTTGTCTGAATGTTTTATCTTCCTTGTATATTACAGGCGATTGCAGCCATTCGAATGGAGTAGTATTCGATTTAGTTATCAGTTGCAATACTTTCGATATATCCCAGCCGTATATATCCAATTCGTCATTTATCGGAAAAGATAGATGGTCTTTTTTTGTCCCTATACTCAGGTAGTCCTCAAGCTTTCTTATATATATGAAACGTACATCATAATCACTATCGGGAGAGGGAAAACCCCACGCCCGACTGCCCGACTCGCAGGAAGATCGGAAGAGCGG
>DQAM01000383.1 GCA_003523545.1 Dysgonomonas sp. | reverse complement strand
TTTAATTCCCTTACTACTAAATACATATATTTTTAACATACCCTTTAATCGTTAACGAATATATAAATATCTATCTTTTTGCATATTTTTTAAAATTTCAGATTTTATTCAGAATTGCCCCATAATTTTGTTAGGTAAATATTTATTAAAACAATAACAACAAAAAAGAGAGCATTATGAAAAAATTATTATTTGCGTTAACAGCATTATTCTTAACTACAAGCGCATTCGCGAAAGGAAAACCGGTAAATGCTTCAAACCTTCCAGAACCAGCTAAGGCTTTTATTACAACTCATTTCGGTGGATTACAGTCTGTATACTATGCAGAGCTGGACGGTAGAGAATATGAAGTGGATTTGAGAGGCGGTTATGAATTGGAATTTAACAGAAACGGAAGCTTAAAGAGCGTTGAAGCTGATTGGAAAGCAATTCCTGCTTCGGTATTGAATGAAGTTCCTGCTTCTGTAAGCGCTTACATCAATTCCAAATTCGCAGGTTGGAAACTTGTAGAAATCAGTATTAAGAGCAATAAAATTGAGGTTGAACTTGAAAAAGGACGTTTCGAAGCGGAACTCAAATTTTCAAGCACCGGCCGTCTTCTCAAAGTAGAAATCGACGACTAATACAGACCTTTAACATAAAATACGTAAAAGCTCCAAAATTGGGGCTTTTATATTATATAATATTCAAATCATACGTTAAAATAGTTTATTTTTAGAGGGTTAAATTTCAACCGGTTTAAGCATGTACAGATTTATACCTGTAATATTATTGTTTCTTCAATCGCATATCGTATTCCCGCAAACTGCATCCATAGAAAATCGTATCTTCGATAAAGAAACGGGAAAACCTGTACAAGGAGGTACAATCCGCATCTTATCTTTGGCAAATCAGAAGTATGTGCAAGGAAGCTCAATTAACATCAATGGCACATCAAAAGTGAGACTGCCGTGGGGTGAGTACATTTTTGAAATAACATCTGACGGATACTTCAGCCATTCGGACACAATCGATATTCAATCTGAGAACGGTAACAGGCTTACATATACCTTTTATCTGACCCCTCTGCAAACGAACAAGGTTTCTAATAAAAATATGCACCCCTACATTAATAAAAAAGAAAATAATAAACAATACAACATTCAGGGATACATATGGGATAAACCTCAGGGACAACCATCAGGCAATACCAATATACAATTGTTTGATACGGGTACGAAACGATATATTCAGGGGGGAGCTACTTCTCCTGACGGAAAATTCATTTTACATGCTAAAAACGGTGATTATATCCTTTACGCCGACAAAGAAGGTATAGGAAGCCTGGAAAAAAATATATCTGTCAACAATGCCGACTCTGATTTAAATTATATTTATTTGATAGAGCATCCGGATAAAGAAAACCGAAAGGCAGAAAAAGATATTCCAGTACATACCGATAGTATAAATAAAGAAAGTAAACCAGTAAAGAATACCTACATCAACGGAGTAATACATGACATCAACGAAAACAATCCTATTGTAAATGCAAATATCCGTTTCATTGAAAGAAAGAATCTAAAATCATATAGCTTCCGCTCTAAACCGAACGGCATTTTCAGAGTATCTCTTCCCCCGAACGAATATGAACTTCAAATATCTGCTCCGGATTATAATACAGTAACAAAAATCATTTCGATAAGAGATAATCAACCGGAACATAATCTGGGAACAATATTTTTAGCAAAAAACCGGAACATAAAGATACCTGCTACCGAAAATATCACAGTCTCTGAAACTCAACCTAAAGGCGCAAATATAATAGAAGAAAAGACCGTTACCGGAATTATCGTTGACAGCATCAGTAAAAATCCGGTCGATTATGCAGTCATAAATTTTTCCTCCGGCAACAACACATCGGTTGCGACAGCTGAGTCCATCGAAAAAGGCATGTTCACGGTGAAGATTCCAAAAGGAAAGTATTATATGGACATCCAGTCATTTGGGTATAACCATACCAAAAGAAGCATTTCGATAACCGACAACGATACGGATCTGGGAATTATTCCTCTGTCTCAGAATTCCTTTTTGCTGGGAGAAGCTGTTGTTTTAGGTAAAACTCCATCTATCAGGGTCAAAGGAGATACTATCGAATACAGGGCCGAAGCTTATCTGCCCGGAGAAAATGCTTTGTTGCAAGATCTTATCAAAAATATACCGGGTGTCACATTCGACGCAGAAGGAAACCTTTTTGCCAACGGTAAGCGCGTCACAAAAATATTGATAGACGGAAAGGAATTTTTCGGTAATGATATACAGATGGCTCTGAAAAATCTCCCTGCCAACATGATTAGCAAACTACAACTTTTCAGGGAAGAAACGGAACTGGAAAAGATAATCGCTTTTGTAAAAGGCACGGAAGACGAGCAGGTCATCAATCTGGAATTAAAAGACGAATACAAGCAGTCCATATTTGGCGATGTACAGCTTGGATACGGAAACAGAAACCGGTATCTTGAAAGGACATTATTAAATTATATGGATGACAAATGGCAGGTCTCATTGCTTGGCAACCTAAATAATATAAATGACGATGCCGAAGAACCGGGCACCTTCTCCGATGGCACAGGCACAAAGGTATCAAAAGATGTGGGTGCGAATATCAATTACCAGAAAGATGACAAATTTAAAATAGGGGGAAATGTCAGGTATTCGGACAATGAGAATAGGTTGGAAAATGAGAATATATCAGAGTACTTTTTATCTTCGGGCAATCGTCATTTTATAGAAAATTCCACCTCGACAGATTCGAATAAAAAAACATCCTTCGACCTGAATTCTTCCTGGATGGAAAAAACGGTAAAAATG
>DQAM01000233.1 GCA_003523545.1 Dysgonomonas sp. | reverse complement strand
ATCATGTCCGTTTCCATAGCACCTCGACAATTTCGTATGGGATAAGTCAAGGGTTGTATTTTGAGTCAGACTTATATCATAAAACGCAACTGCTCCGATTTCTTCCAATTGATGACAATGAGTAAAATCTAAAGATGGAAGTTTAGCGGCCTGAAAACAACCGAGCCCTATTTTCTTTAATCCACTGGGAAGCTGAATGCCTAGAGGGATATCTGCTTGATAAAATGCTGTTTCATGGATAGTTGTCACACTAGAAGGAAGTGTCAGTTGTTGAGGTAAGGATGCTGCACGGAAGGCATTCACCCCGATCTCCTGTAAAGTAGAGGGTAATTCAAGAGTTCCTTTAAATCCTTGAAAACTATTGGCTGGTAGTATGGTCATACCGACAGGTAAAATAACATGACTGTTAAACCCGCCGAAGGTTCCATTATTGTAATCATGTCCGTTTCCATAGCACCTCGACAATTTCGTATGGGATAAGTCAAGGGTTGTATTTTGGGTCAGACTTATATCATAAAACGCAACTGCTCCGATTTCTTCCAATTGATGACAATGAGTAAAATCTAAAGAAAGTAATGTCGTATTTCGGAAAGCAGCCCGACCAATGCTCCTCAAATTAATAGGTAATATTATTTTCTCCATTACTCTATTTTGAAAAGTTCCCTCAGGAATAGTTCCATTATCAATATTTAACTCACTCATATCAAGGTTTTTGAGGACTTTCATTTGTGTAATCGGTGTAAAATCTGCAGCATTAATGGTTCCTGTCAGGGTCAGTCCGGTGATGGTGTTTTTATCACTGCCTACAAGAGTTTCGAGTGTGCCCGGGGATGCTACATGGATGGTCCTTACTGTTTGGGCCGGTAAAAAAGATAGGCTTAGTAATACGTTGATTGCGATTAAAAGAATTTTTGTTTTCATTGTATATAGTATTTTCTGTTTTTATTTATTTGCTTCTCTGTAGTGGTATTTGTACTCTTCAATCAGATGCCCATTGCTATCTTTTATGGATTTGAGTCTTCCGAATTCATCGTATTCATAGGTGGTAGTTATACCTCGCGGATCAGTAATGGTTTCAACACCCACCAAGGGCTTATAAATATAAGTCGTGATAAGGGCATTTTTTAAATTGTTATTATTTCGTAAATCATTGATTTTTTTCGAATCGGCATCGGATAGTGTATTGCTGTTACTGATCCGCTCTACTTCGGCTTGCCCGTTTAAGGCATTTCTGACCTGCTCATAGGTGGCATTCTTAATCTCGGCTACAGGATACTGCCCATTATAAGACCAAAGATAGCTTGTGCTTATGCCATCAAGCGTGGTGTATTGAAGTAGATTGCCGTAGATGTCGTAATCATAACGTATCTGATTTTCGAATAATCCATTGGAACTTTGTTTCAACAAAATCTCTTCTGGTAAAATCAGATTGTTACCATAGTTTTTATACAAGGTACGCTCAGCTGATAAGAATGTAGATCCTTCAGAGATTTCCTTTTGAATAACAGATGAGTATCGATTGTTATTAATTAATAAATTGAGCATAGAGTTATCTATGCCATCAATATTTTCGTAGGGATAATAATAACGTGTTGTAATCATAGATGCACTTCGGCTGGAACTATTTTGCTGGACTTTCAGATTATAGGGATGACTATCATCATAACTGTAGGCAGTAGTTTTTATCACTTTCCCATTTTCCGTATAATCAGTCTCTTGCGTAGAAGATAATTGCCTTATACCTCTTTGGATCTCATAGTCTGAAAAAGAAAATGTTTCTCTTATATTATTATTAAATCTTCCCTGAAAAAAGAATTCAATCCAAGCTTTTTCGCTTCCAGGGTAATATTCATCAATTACTTTACCCCACGAATTGGAATACAATGAAGGAGCTATCAAGTATTCTTTTACCATAATTCCTTGTATAGGCTTCAATCCCTTAGCTACATAGGTATTTACAATTTCTTTAACAGGAATATCCGGATTATTCTCATTAAATATACTTTTTTTCTTTAGCTCTGGTTGCGCAAACATATAACTTTGGTATTTCTTAATAAAAAGGTTACCATTGCTATAAGAATCCGAATCAGTAAGTTCATCTGCAACATATTCAAATTCGTATACAGTTTTTCCACCGTCACTATATTCTGTAACACAATCATACCATATAGGGGTGTTAGTACTAAAGTAATAGTCAAGATAAGAATTAATAGAGGTTACTCTTTGGCGATAATTTTTATAGAACCTTTCTTGTCTTCCTTCGTCGTAATAATCTTCTATAAAGTAATTCTCCCTTAAAAAATGTTCTGCTTTAGGAATATAAGTAGGCTTCCCATATCCTGATTCTTTTAATCCATATTTATATGTTTTCTTTATAGTCTTTCCTGAAGAAGAGTCATAGGTCTTCATCTCTTTGATGCGCAATCCTCCAACAGGCTTCACAGACTTGGATTGGCCATCATAGTAGCGGTTGGCTTCATAATCAAAACTTGTATAGCCACCTGTAGGATACGTAATCTTCTCTAATATATGAGCTTTCATATAAAACTCTGAAGGCGCCCGGTTTGCACCTCCTATTTGGACCGAAGTATTCCTTCCCCCGGCCCTTATAGTCATTCTGGGCTCCAAAGATGAATTACCAGAACCATTATTATATCCCCAATAATCCTGATCATACACTTTATTAAACTTTGTTGCGTTATATTCAAAATGATATGTACCCCCGTCAGTTAATGATACGGATGCAAGCCTTCTGTATTGAATTAAATCCCGCTGGAAAGTTACTTTTTTGACTTCTACACCATCAGAATCAGATAGAACTATTTTATTTAATAGCCATGAGTTGGGGCGTTCGTATTCAAATTTTATACTTCCCGAAGGAAATGTTATGGACTTTGGTATACAATTGAGGCTTTGATTACTTATTGACCCTGTAGATATATTTTTTTTATCATAATCTTCAAAATTAATGTCTGGGCTATCAAAAACAAACATATCTTCAACAACTTCTGTATTTGTATGGGAATTAGGAAACTCATGGTCGGATAATATTTGTCCCGTATAGTTGAATATTATTTCTCTTGCACTTGGTAATACAATTTTATATAGCATCCAACTCGAAGTATAGGAAGATGAACTTTCGAGATAATCTAATCGGTTCCTCTGTTCCGCATATTCCCCAAACTTATATATTATGCCATTTTCATCCATAACCTCAAATCCATTCAATCCATTATCTTTCCCTTCCATCGAACTATAAGTTACTCTTGGGGTGATTTTTAAATTATTAGAGTTTATTTTTACTGCTTGTAGTTTATTATCAACACGTTGGAGGATAAAGCTGCCGGTACAAGCCGGCAGTTGTATCGTAAATATATCATATTCAGTATCTCCAGCATAAGTCTTTCCGTTATTGACTACTATCCCCTCCAGATACTTTATATTCTCATTGATTACATTGTCTTGATCAGAGTATAACGATGAATGTATATCTTCTACCGAGCGAAATTCATTCGTATTTTTGATATCAGCTTCATCTGGCTTGTTATTTATAACCCTTGTTATACGAAAGCTAGGCATTAATGTCCAACCATATCCGACCAATCCTGAACTCTGTGTTACTTTTATACCGGATGAATGATAATTCAGAGAGAAAGGTATGCTATAATTATCCACCTTAACATCAAACAACGGGATATTAATATTGGGAGTTCCGGTTGCCAAGGATACAGGATATCCTATATATTTCTGAAATTCCCTTGCCAAAGCAGGATATGGCGCAACTTGTGGAATATAATCATTACTAAATGCTTGAGTTGATCTTAAGGTTGAAATTGCAATCGAATCTGTGTTGATAAGTAAGCTATCACCTTTTAATTGCGCTGGCACCCCTTGTATCATCCATATCATACTTATAAATATGAAAGCTATTTTTTTCATAATTGAATTTTTCATTTTTTAATTAATTTATCGGAAGTGATTGAGCTATCTTCAGTTTGAATTCGTAATACATACGTGCCTTGTGGCAGGTCGGAACAATCAATGGCTTTATGGTATAATCCCTGAGGCTGTTTCGGATCTTTAATTGCCTTGATTAATCTACCATCCAGACTATGCAGTGTTATGGTAATGTCGGAAGAGATTTCCAATAAGCATTCGATATGTAACTGAGTCTCCACCGGATTGGGATAGAAGTTATAGGTAAGCGGTGTCGGTTTTGTTGTATCATCGGTATTTATTTCTTCTGCTTTTTGATTTAAATTCCACAGGCTGTCCAGCACGGCCAGGTTTTCTTTATCATCATCCAGGTAAAAATGATCCTGCGGCGGGAAAAAGAAAGCCGTATTAAAGTGAGTTTCCTGATCACTTCCCTGCCTGTAGGCTTTAACGGTCTCAAATATAGGATAACGGTAGCCTTTG
>DQAM01000234.1 GCA_003523545.1 Dysgonomonas sp. | reverse complement strand
TTTTGATTTCTACTTTTTTAGTCTTAATTTTGTGTAGGTTATTCTAAATAATAATTTAATAATAAACGATGGATTTACAGGAGTTTATAAAAAACGCAGCTATATGTTTTGAAGATACTGACCCTAATGAAATAAATGCGGATACGGTTTTCAAAAATCTGGAAGAATGGAGTTCCCTTACGACATTGGAACTGATAGCTATGGTTAAAACTAAATATAATAAGACCATAACCGGAAAAGATATCCGGCAGAGCAACACTGTGGAAGATTTATTCAACGCTGTATCATCGAAATAAAACAATGAAAGCATACATAAAAGGTATATCTTATTATCTACCCGAAAAAGTTCTTACAAACGAAGAATTGACGGAACAATTCCCCGAATGGAGCGTAGAGAAAGTTGCTTCAAAAGTGGGAATCAACCAAAGGCATATTTCAGCAGATGGCGAAACCTCGGGCGATATGGCAGTTAAAGCTGCAGAAAAGCTTTTTGAGGAATATAATATAAAACCTTCCGAAATAGATTTCATTCTTTTATGTACGCAAAGTCCCGACTATTTTCTGCCGACTACCGCTTGTCTGATTCAGGAAAGATTAGGAGTTCCCACCCATGCCGGAGCGTTGGATTTTAATCTCGGATGTTCGGGGTATGTCTACGGACTTTCTTTGGCTAAAGGACTTATTTTTTCTAGCGTAGCAAAAAATGTACTATTATTAACTGCTGAGACTTACACCAAATATATCAATAAACAAGATAAGGGTAATCGTTCGCTATTTGGCGATGCTGCCGCCGCTACTTTAATTTCTACTGACGGCATTGCTGAAATAGGTGATTTTGTGCTTGGTACAGACGGAAGAGGAGCGGAAAACCTGATTGTAAAAACAGGAGCATTACGCTACCGGAAATCTTTGAATGAAATATACCAAAAGGAAGACGGCAGTTTTGAATTTTCTCCCGACAATCTGTATATGAACGGTTCGGAGATATTCAATTTCACGTTGGAATCTGTTCCTCCCATGATTGAACAGATTCTGGATAAAAGCAATTTGAAACAGGATGATATTGACCTTTTTGTTTTTCATCAAGCCAATAAGTTTATGCTTAACACTATCCGTAAAGTTTGCGGGATAAATAAGGATAAGTTCTATATCAACATGGAAAACGTAGGAAACACAGTTTCATCCACTATTCCTATCGCCCTGAAAGAGGCTGTGAATGAGAACAGAGCCGTTAATTCAAAAATTTTGATAGCAGGTTTTGGAGTAGGATATTCATGGGGTGCTTCGGTGTTAAGGTTTAAGTGATTGAATTTAAGTTGTTTGATTATGCGTTTATAGTTGTTATAGATATGAGTAATAAAATAATCGAAAAAAACAATACTGAAAGATATGTTTTAAAACATAAAATGTTTGGAAGTTGATAAAATATACTCTATCTTTGTATCATAATAATTCAGGTTATTCAGTGTTTATATTTTAGGTAAAAAGATTGCAGCTTGGTTATTAGCTGGTTTAACAACCACAATTGTTTTTAGGTTTTTAGTAATAGTAAATGAAGGGTCTCTTGGGTTCTAATCTAGTTTAGAATCAGGGAGATTTTCTTTTTATGTAAGTTGATTTTTTATCTTCCTGTTAATCTTAAAAAGAATCTTATTCTATCAGGCCTTCTGGTAGATTAACATATAAAATCTTTTCCTGATTATCTATTTCAGTAATAAAATCGTCTGCGGCAGGAATTATTATTTCCTCATGTGCGTCATTTTGTAAAAGAAAAAGAGAATTGATCGTTTTTTCATCAACATCAATTATCTTACCTATATTGCCGGCATTATTGTCTATAACCATAAATCCGATAAAATATTCCAAAGTATAGCCGGCATCCGTAGAACCTTCCTCAAAATATTTACGTGGAAAATATACATCGACTCCTTGAAAACGTTTTGCATCGGTATCGGATGTTACGTCTTCAAAAAGAATAAGGGCTGTTTCAGCCCCTTTAAACCTGTATTCCTTGATAAAGAAAGGAACAAATATTCCGTCTATTTTACAAATCAGATAGGAACAATCCACTCTATCGAAAATATCATTGTCAAAAGCGAAAACAATCTCCCCTTTAATTCCATGTGGTTTGATGAATCGTCCTATTTTGAAAACTTCATTCTCGAGGATCATACTATTACTTCTTTTTTTGCGATCCGTTGCGTTGCTGCTGCTTCCTCTGGTTAATGTTCAGCTCTTTTATTTCAGGAAGCTTAATGTCTGAATTGCGTTTATCTAGTTTATGATTGGATAATTCGTACAAATCCTGAAATAGCTTCACATCATCGACCTCCTTATTCCACTGCACATAAGTTTTTTTCATATGTGTCAAAACCAGGTAAACCAATTGCTCTTTTTCTTTTCCTTCGGGATAATCGGCTGCCAGCTTGATCAATTTTTCAAGCGTTTTACCATAATGTTTATAATGCATGGTTGGCCGGCTGTATTCAAGCTTACCGGGCTTTGAATATAGATCTTCTTTTTTAACTATCTCATACGGGTAATCTATATCCAATTGGAAATCGGCCATTATAGCCAGATGATCCCAAAGAATGTGTTTAAAATCATTCACATCACGTAAATGGGGAAACATATTTCCCATGATGTTTATTATCGTATTGGCACATCTCTTGCGCTCGTCCCGGTCTTCGATCGTCAGGCAAAAATCTACCATATTTTGTATATTTCTTCCGTACTCGGGAAGGGCAAGTTTCTTTAACTGCGTATTATAATCCATCTGTAAAAAATAAGAAAAGTATATTAATTGTAAATATCTGACAGGTATATAGATATTTTACGATGCAAAGATAATAAAAAAGTATCTCATTGCCTATGAGAGATACTTTTATAATTTGTATTCTGATTTAATTAA
>DQAM01000092.1 GCA_003523545.1 Dysgonomonas sp. | reverse complement strand
AATGAGGTATATGATGAATGCGATAACCGCAGGTATATGCCCTTTGAATATGTTCCAGCAATAAGCCTGGCTTTCAATCATCGTTGAAAATTGCATAGTTCCTGACAAAACAACCATTGTCATCAGAGCGAATCCGGCTGATAGTTCATAACTGATAAACTGTGCACCGCTTCGCATCGCGCCTATCATCGAGTATTTGTTGTTACTCGACCATCCGGCCAGGAGAACCCCTATTATACCTATGGAGGATACTGCGATAACGTAAAATACGCCTATGTTGAAATCCACTGCATGCAGTCCGCGTCCGAAAGGCAGCGCCGCAAAGGTCAGCATGGAAGCCACAATCATAAAGAATGGAGCCAGGTAGAACAGGAACTTATCGACGTTATCTACATGGATGATTTCTTTGATAAGTATCTTTATCATATCGGCAACGCTCTGCACCAGTCCGTATTTACCTACACGGTTAGGGCCTAAACGCGCCTGGAAGAAACCTGTAATCTTACGTTCTACGTAAATCAGTATCAGAGCCAATACCGCGAATAGTGTCAACAATGCAACACCCGTTAATACGATTTCAATGAAAACAGCCCAGAATTCGGGAAGGTTTTCTTTCAGTATTGTATCAAGCCAGTTTGTAAACTGCGACAACTCTAATGAAAAATTCAACAACATATATTTTAGGGTTACCTGTTAGCTATATTAAGATTTTATCTGTCGATATCGGGTATTACATAGTCCATAGAACCTCCGATGGCAATCAAGTCCGATAGTTTCTCATTCTTACAAAGCACCGGCATTGCCGAAACGAGCGCCATAGACGGAGAACGGAATTTTAGACGGTAAGGTGTCTTGTCGCCGCGGCTTTCTATAAACACGCCGAATTCGCCTCTTCCTGTTTCAACACGCTGGAAATATTCTCCTTCGGGCAGTTTGATCACAGGCTTCACTTTTGCCTGGAAATCGCCTTCGGGAATATTATCTATCAGTTGTTCTATGATCTTGAGGGATTCTTCTATCTCATCGAGACGATTCCAGTATCTTGCATACGAATCGCCTTCGTGGCGTATTATTTCTGTAAACTCTACTTTATCGTAAAGTGCATAAGGCTGGTGTTTCCTCAAATCGCAGGATATACCCGAAGCTCTTCCCGATGGGCCGGTAACGGCGTACGAGATAGCATTTTCTTTAGACAGGAGGCCTATGTTTTTCAGACGTCCCAAAACGATAGGGTTGCCCGAAACCAATTGATGGTATTCTTTAAGGCGCATTCTCATGTAAGGTATAAATTCCTTTACATCTTTCTGGAAATCGGAAGGAATGTCAAACATAACCCCGCCCACTACATTGTAGTTGATGATAAGGCGTCCGCCCGATGTTTTTTCACGGATGTCGAGTATTCTTTCACGTTCGCGCATACCGTATATGAATGCAGTAGTCGCTCCCAGGTCCATACACAATGTACCCCATGCGAGCAGGTGCGAATCGATACGGTTCAACTCATCCATGATGGTACGGATGTATTGCGCTCTTTCGGGAATTTCGATTTCTGCGGCTTTCTCAATACACATACACAGTCCGTGCCTGTTGATGTTGGCACACAGATAGTCGAGGCGGTCTGTGAAGTGTAATATCTGCGGGTAAGTAAGATTCTCACTTAACTTTTCGATACCCCGGTGTATATAACCGCTGATAACGTCGAGTTTTTTTACGATTTCTCCGTCTAAAGCCACGCGGAAGTGCATCACGCCGTGTGTCGAAGGGTGCTGCGGTCCTATATTAATAACGTAGTCATCATCTTCGAATATCTTCACCCTGTCTTCTTTCAGACCGTTAGGAGTTTCGTATATGCGTGAGGCTATGTCAATTATTTCTTTACTTTCGGTTCTTACAGGATTAAGATTCGGGTCGGCATCATAATCTTTACGGAACGGGAACCCTTTCCAATCTTCATTCAGAAGGAATTTGCGCATATCAGGATTGTTAATAAAACGAATACCGAATAGTGCGTATACTTCGCGTTCGTTAAGATGGGCCGTTTCCCAAAGGTCGGTTACAGAATAGAGCAATGGATTTACCCTGTCGGCAGTCTGTGTCTTCAAAAGTATTTCTTTAGAAACATCGTGTGAGGACGACAAAAGGTAATTTACTCCTAAAGTTTCTCCTCGATCCATTCCGGTCAGCATCATGAGCAGATCGAAAGGTAATTCCGCATGAAAACGGAGAGTCTTTGCCAGGGGATGCAGTTGGTCAGGCTCAACTGTTACAGTCAGTACCTTGCTGTCTTCAACGACAGCTTCGGGAACAGTATCTAATATGACCTTTCTTATATTTTCCATATATTCTCTTTTGTCTCTGCGCTTATTCTTCCTTCTATCTCTTTATATTTTTATGTCCTGTGCGGAATACGAATCTTTCCAGTTTTATTTTCCTCTGCAGCTGCATCAGTCCGTATAATAAAGCTTCAGGGCGCGGAGGACATCCGGGTACGTATACATCGACAGGAATAAACTGGTCGATGCCGTTCACCACATGGTAAGAATCCACAAACGGACCTCCTGATATAGCACAGCTTCCCATTGCCACCACATATTTAGGCTCTGCCATCTGGTCGTATACACGCTTCAGGAGAGGAGCCATTTTATGGACGATAGTACCGGCAACTACGATGCAGTCGGCCTGACGGGGACTGTTGCGTGTAACCTCCATCCCGAAACGGGCTATATCATGTTTGGCGGCTGCAGTGGCCATAAACTCGATACCGCAGCAGCTGGTTGCGAATGCAAGGGGCCATACCGAGTTGGAGCGTCCCCAGTTGATAAGGTCGTCCAGCTTTCCGACGACAATAGGAACACCGTTTGCACGAAGTTCCTGTACATATTCCTCCAGATATTCGTTATCCCTGAACTCTTCGTTCGGAATACCTTTTATATAGATGTTTTTTATTTCCATTGTAATGCTCCTTTCCGCCATGCATAAGCAAGGCCTAAACCTAATATAACCACAAAAAACAATATGCTGTACAGGCCGGGCATTCCAAGATCGCGTACTACCGTAGCCCATGGGAACAGGAATATAGTTTCCACGTCGAACATTAAATAAAGTATAGCATATAAGTAGTATCCTACCCTGAATTGCATCCAGGATGGACCTTTGGTGGGAACGCCACATTCATAAGCTAAACCTTTTTGGGGATTGAAAGAGCGGGGAGACAATAATATTGCCATGCCCAGTCCGGCTAATACCAGGACGATGCCGGTAATAAATGCACCTAAAAAGAAAGAAGAATCCATATAATTACTCTATTGATTCAGGTTTTATCTCAAAATGCCATCTGTATTTAACAAAACAGATATAGATTTGATTTACGGGTGCAAAAGTAAAGCTTTTTTTTAATGAACAAAAAAAACATCTGCTAAAAAAAAGGACATCTTTGGTGTAAGGGTTAAAAAAGCTTTAATGTATGAAAAATAACAACTTATTAAATAATAATTATACATGCAGGTTTAAATATAAAATGGAAAATTGTAAATTTGTAATAATTTTATTTCATTAGACAGATAAGATGAGGCAATTTAAGGGAATATCGACGGCTTTTGTTTTGTTTTTTAGCCTTTCTGTGGGTACTGTGTTTTCACAGCAGAATAAAAGTAGTATATCCCCGAGGTCGATTTTGATTAATGTAAATCAAGAAAGTATATTCGATGAGGTAATCGATTATTTAATCGAAAAAGGATATTTTATCCAATCTTTGGATAAAGACGCCGGGTTTATTCATGCAAAGATGTTTACAGAAAATAAGAAACTATTATCCTCTAAAAGCGGAGAAAGAAAAACCTTTAATTTTTTCATAAGACCGCAAGGTGAATATTCTTTCGAGGTTATACTGGACATTTATGTGGAAGAACAGTTTTTCGGCGGAAGTACAGGAGCCTATATTTATTATTATGAAGAGAAAGGCCGGCCGGAAGATTCAAAGATATACAGAGATATACTCGAAGATTTGCAGAAATGGATAGAAATACAGTAAAAAGATACCCCTTAAATTAAGAGCAAATACAAATAACGTTATGGAGACAATAGATTGGAAAAACTTATCTTTCGGTTATATAAAAACCGACTACAATGTCAGAAGCAGTTTTAAAGACGGCAAATGGAGTACTCCCCGGGAGACTACTTCGGAGAGTATCGATATTCACATGGCAGCAACCTGTCTCCATTACGGCCAGGAAGCGTTTGAAGGCTTAAAGGCTTTTAAGGGGAAAGACGGGAAAGTCCGTATTTTCAGAATGCGTGAAAATGCTTTGAGGATGCAGGCATCTTGCCGAGGAATATTGATGGAAGAACTTCCAATCGAAATTTTTGAAGAATCTGTATTGAAAGCTGTAAAGCTGAATGAAAGATTTGTCCCCCCTTATGAAAGCGGCGCTGCATTGTATATACGCCCTCTTTTGATAGGAACAAGTCCGCAAGTCGGGGTAAAACCTGCATCTGAATACTTATTTTTGGTTTTTGTTACTCCGGTAGGCCCTTATTTTAAAGAAGGATTCAAACCTACCCCGTTGGTGATATTACGGGAATTTGACCGCGCAGCACCTCATGGTACAGGAACCTTTAAGATCGGGGGGAATTATGCCGCGGGTCTTGTTGCCGGGGAAAAAGCCCATCAGATGGGTTATAATGCTGTTCTTTATCTTGATCCTAAAGAGAAAAAATATATTGATGAGGGTGGTCCTGCAAATTTCTTTGCCATAAAAAATAATACATATGTAACCCCGTTATCAAGTTCTATCCTGCCTTCTATTACTAATATGAGCTTGATACAATTGGCGGAAGATCTGGGTATAAGAGTAGAAAGAAGGCCTATTCCTGAAGAAGAACTTGCTACTTTTGAAGAAGCAGGGATCTGTGGTACGGCTGCAGTTATCAGCCCAACTTCATACATTGATGATGTTGAAGAAAATAAATCATACGTATTTTCTAAAGATGGAAAAGCTGGCGAGATATCTACCCGCTTGTACAATAAATTGAGAGCCATACAATATGGCGACGAGCCTGATGCTTATGGCTGGGTGACGGTTTTGGAATAAAAAAGATTAATATTACTGAATGGAATTTGAACATACCGGAATAATTGAAGACAATCAGGCTTCTGTGAAGCAGGAGCCTGAACAAATGATATTGCGTACTGACGACCTGGTAAAAAGATACAAATCGCGTACTGTTGTAAATCATGTTTCTATAGAAGTTCAACAAGGTGAGATTGTAGGATTACTGGGCCCTAATGGAGCAGGTAAAACTACCACTTTTTATATGACCGTAGGGCTTGTGATGCCCAATGAGGGCAGGATATTCCTCAACGATATGGATATTACCAAATATCCGGTATATAAACGTGCACAAAACGGAATCGGCTATCTTGCACAGGAAGCATCTATTTTCCGGAAATTGTCTGTAGAAGATAATATTCGTGCTGTGCTGGAAATGTCAGGAGAATCCAAAGAATATCAGAAAGAGAAATTAGAGAGCCTTATTTCTGAATTCGGATTGCAAAAAGTGCGAAAAAATCTCGGAGACAGACTGTCAGGGGGAGAAAGAAGGCGGTCGGAAATAGCACGCTGTCTGGCTATAAATCCGAAGTTTATTATGTTGGACGAACCATTTGCCGGAGTCGATCCTATTGCGGTTCAGGATATTCAGGAGATTGTGGCCCAATTGAAATATAAGAACATAGGGATACTTATTACAGACCATAATGTAGACGAGACACTTAGTATAACCGACAGGGCATATTTGCTTTTCGAAGGAAAAGTGTTGTTTAGCGGTACACCCGAGGAGTTGGCGGCAAATGAAGTCGTGCGTGAAAAATACCTGGGGCGTGATTTTGAATTGAAGCGCCGTTCTATAGAACGAAGTTAACTGATAGATAAAAATTGAAAAAAAAGTTATATCTTTGCGGTGATGGGAAGGCTTTTGGCTATTGATTACGGTACTAAACGTACAGGTATAGCTGTAACCGACCCCTTAAAGATAATCCCGACAGGGCTTGCAACTGTACGGACGTTCCAGTTGATGGAATATTTGAAGCAGTATTTTCAAAAAGAGAGGGTTGAATGTGTCATTGTAGGCTTGCCTAGGCAAATGAATAATAAATTATCAGAGAATGCGGAACATGTGATGTTGTTTGTGAAACAATTTAAAAAGAGTTTTCCGGATATTCCAGTCGAATTTTATGACGAACGTTTTACCTCCGTTATTGCTCAAAAATCCATGATAGAAAGCGGCATGAAGAAAAAAGACAGGCAGAATAAAGCTATTGTCGACGAGATCAGTGCTACTATCATTCTTCAGGGATATATGGAAAGCCGTGCTTACAAAAATAAAGAAATATGATACTTCCGATATATCTGTATGGACAACCCGCATTGAGAAAGGTTGCACACGATATTAATAAAGATTATCCAAATCTGAAAGAGTTGATTCAGAATATGTTTGAGACTATGTATAAAGCAGAAGGGATAGGGCTGGCGGCTCCCCAGGTCGGATTGGATATACGTTTGTTTGTGATTGATCTGGAACCTTTGGCAGAAGATGATCCTAAATATCAGGGTTTCAAAAAAGTGTTTATTAATGCCCGGATTCTGGAGGAGACCGGTGAAGAAGTTTCTTTACAGGAAGGGTGTTTAAGCATTCCCGGCATAAACGAAAATGTCACGCGAAAAGAAACAATCCGGATAAAATATGTTGATGAGAATTTTGTAGAACATGATGAGGTATATTCCGATTTTTTTGCCCGCTGTATACAGCATGAATATGATCATATAGAAGGGAAATTATTCATAGATAAAATATCCGGAATAAGAAAACAACTGATAAAATCTAAATTGAATAATATGATAAAGGGACGGGTCAACTGTTTCTACAAAGTAAAAGCTGTCCAAAACAAACCATAAGGCTTATGAAAATAAAATTGTTGCTGTTGCTTTCAGTGATAGTATGTGTGTTTGCTTCTTGCGTAACACCTAAAGATACGAACTTCTTGCAAGAGAGCGTTCAAAAAGATTATGACTCGAATGCGACCTTGGATGTCGATTATCGTATTATTCCAGGTGACCGTTTGGTTCTTACTATTTATACATTGGATGAAGATATGAGAACACTTTTCTCTATGTATACCAATAGGGCATCCACTACTGGAGCAGGAGGGGGAGAAAATACTCTTCAACCTAATGTATTAAATGTATATTCCGATGGTACTGTAAAAATACCTTATCTGGATAAAATAAAGGTAGAGGGATTGAATCTGCTTGAAGCTAAGAATGTGATCGAATCCAGATTCCAGGAATTTTCACCAAACCTTACTGTAGAACTAACATTAGGAAACCGTTATTTCAGCATGCTGGGAGCAATTTCGGAAACAAGGATAGCATTGCCTGCTCCTAGGATTAACATATTTCAGGCATTAGCTTTGGGTGGAGTCATCGATCCTTTTGGAGATAGAAGAAAAGTGAACATAATAAGACAGACTCCGGATGGTACAGAAGTAAAAACTTTCGATTTAAGATCTGCTGATATCGTAAATTCAGAATATTATTATATACAACCTAATGATGTTATTTATGTACAGGAATTGTCGCGGACATTTTTTGGACGTATAACCTCTTTTACAGGGCTTTTAGGTGGATTAGGTCTTCTGACCTCTACGGTTGGTTTTGTTATATTAATTGTAAATCTGACAAAATGAAAAAATATTATATAATCTTTTTTAATATTGTAGGACTTATATCATCAGTCTTATTTTTACTGAGTTCCTGCACCTCTGCAAAGACTGTAAATCTTTTACAGGATAAAGAACCGATATATGCCTCGCGGCCATTTATAGACTATAAGCTACAATATAATGATGAAATATATTGTTCTGTAATAACAGCGAATACAGAATTTTCAAATGAATTTAATTATACTAATATCATAAGTACATCAGGCGGACAAGGTACAGCCTATACGATATTTGCAAATGGAAATATATCTATTCCTTTCTTTGGGGAAATTCATATCGTTGGACGGACAATGCCAGAAGCGGAACAGATTATACAAGCCCGGATGCAGCAGGCCTTTCCTGATGCGCAGGTTAAAGTTGCCTTGAGAAATAATGTTTATTATGTAGTTTCAGATGAAAGAACGGGTTCTCAGCAATTGTATAAAGATAATACTACTATATTTCAGGCGTTGGCAATGAATGGAAGACCCTCTTCCAGAATGGATTTGGGAAAAGTTAAGATAATAAGATACGATGGAACCGGTAAGTCAGTTGTAAAACAATTTGATATGAGATCCGAATCTATTATAGAGTCTGAATTTTATTATATAAAGCCTAATGATGTAATTTATTATACGACAAGCAATAATGCTTTCTTTAGAATTCATTCATTTCAGTCTCTTTTATCGACATTAGCTTTGCCTATATCAATTATAGGTACTATATTAGCAACAAGATCGG